>NZ_JACAOM010000012.1:0-123981 GCF_013386245.1 Pseudomonas sp. 21615526
CGCAATTGCAGGCCCGTCCCTTCGGGTTGTGTCTGAAAGCGGGCCAGGCTGCGTTGCAGTCCTTGGCAAGGGAACAACCATTACCAGCGGACTGCGCCTTGCCTGGCCCGCTTTCAGACCTCAACGCGACACAGGAAATAAGTGATGGCCGACCCTAACACCCGTATCGAACGCGACAGCATGGGCGAACTGCAAGTGCCCGCCGAAGCCTTGTATGGCGCACAAACCCAGCGTGCGGTGAACAACTTTCCCATCAGCCACCAGCGCATGCCGGCGCAGTTCATTCGTGCGTTGATCCTGGCCAAGGCTGCCGCCGCTAAAGCCAACGTCGAGCTGAAACAACTGAGCGAAGCCCAGGGCAAGGCCATCGTTGATGCCGCCCAAGGCTTGCTGGAAGGCGATTTCATGCAGCATTTCCCGGTGGATATCTTCCAGACCGGTTCCGGCACCAGCTCCAACATGAACGCCAACGAAGTGATTGCGACCCTCGCCAGCCGCTTGCTGGGCGAGCCGGTCAACCCTAACGATCACGTCAACTGCGGCCAGAGCAGCAACGACATCATCCCCACCACCATTCACGTCAGCGCGGCGCTGGTGCTGCATGAGCAAACCCTGCCGGCGCTGCTGCACCTGGTCCAGGTGATCGAGCACAAGGCCGAGGAGGTGCACCGTTTCGTCAAGACCGGTCGGACGCATCTGATGGACGCCATGCCGGTGCGCATGAGCCAGGTGCTCAATGGCTGGGCGCAGCAGCTCAAGGCCAATATCGGTCATCTGCAAGACCTGCTGCCGAGTTTGCAGGCGCTGGCCCAGGGTGGCACTGCAGTCGGCACCGGGATCAATGCGCATCCGGAGTTTGCAGCGCGCTTCAGCCAGCAACTGAGCAGCCTGACCCACGTCCAGTTCACCCCAGGCAAGAACCTGTTCGCGCTGATCGGCTCCCAGGACACGGCCGTCGCGGTCTCCGGGCAGCTCAAGACCACCGCCGTGTCCCTGATGAAAATCGCCAACGACCTGCGCTGGATGAACTCCGGCCCATTGGCGGGCCTTGGTGAAATCGAGCTGGAAGGCCTGCAGCCGGGCTCTTCGATCATGCCCGGCAAGGTCAACCCGGTGATCCCGGAAGCCACCGCCATGGTTGCCGCACAAGTCATCGGCAACGACACGGTGATTACCATCGCCGGCCAGTCCGGCAACTTCGAACTCAACGTGATGCTGCCGATCATTGCCCAGAACCTGCTCGGCAGCCTGGAGTTGCTGGCCAACTCCAGCCGACTGCTGGCCGACAAGGCCATCGCCAGCTTCAAGGTCAACGAAGCCAAGCTCAAGGAAGCGCTGTCGCGCAATCCGATCCTGGTGACCGCACTCAACCCGATCATCGGTTACCAAAAGGCCGCCGAAATCGCCAAGAAGGCCTATCAACAAGGCCGTCCGGTGATTGATGTGGCGCTCGAACATACCGACTTGCCCCGCAGCCAACTGGAAATCCTGCTGGATCCGGAAAAGCTCACGGCCGGCGGCGTGTAATCACCGACCCTGCTTTGGAGGCTCACCATGGAGCACTGGAAACGCACGATCGAACGGGCCAATCGCTGCTTTATGGCGGGCGAGCTGGTAGATGCCCGCGAGGCCTACCTGCAAGCCCTGGCCCTGGCTCAAGTGTTGTTTGAGCGCTGGGCGGATGCCGACGAAGCGGTGGCGGCTTGCGTCATTTCCCATCACAACCTGGCCGACCTGCACTTGCGCCTGAACCAGCCGGAAGAAAGCGCGGAATACCTCTGCGCCATTCACCAGCGCCTGTTGCAGACCATGCAAGACACCCGTCTTAACCCGCTATTGCGGGAAGCGGCCCTGCGTCAGAGCAGCAAGACCTACGTCGAACTGCTGAATTTCATCAGCGATCACGGTGAGTACCCACGTACCCACCGCCTGCTGGGCAGCAACGTGGCGCCATCGGATGCGTCGACCCGCAACAGCCCTTTTTATGGAGCTCATTGATATGTCCTACACCTTGCCGGCCTTGCCTTACGCCTACGATGCCCTTGAACCGCATATCGACGCGCAAACCATGGAGATCCACTACACCAAGCACCACCAGACCTACATCAACAACCTCAACGCAGCCGTCGAAGGCACCGAGTTTGCCGCTTGGCCGGTGGAGAAACTGGTATCCAGCGTCCAGCAACTGCCGGAAAAACTCCGGGCGGCGGTGATCAACCAGGGCGGCGGCCACGCCAACCACTCGTTGTTCTGGGCTGTCATGTCGCCCAAGGGCGGCGGCAAGCCAGACGGCGCGCTGGGTAACGCCATCGACGAGCAGTTGGGCGGTTTCGACGCCTTCAAAGAGGCCTTCACCAAAGCTGCCTTGACCCGTTTCGGCAGCGGCTGGGCGTGGTTGAGCGTGACGCCGCAAAAGACCCTGGTGGTGGAAAGCAGCGGCAACCAGGACAGCCCGTTGATGAACGGCAATACGCCAATCCTCGGCCTGGACGTCTGGGAACACGCTTATTACCTGCTGTACCAGAACCGTCGTCCGGAATACATCAATGCGTTCTACAGCGTCATCAACTGGCCGGAAGTTGCCGGCCGCTACCAGGCTGCGCTGGGCTGAAACTCCTCTATAACAAGATCTAAGGCCGACTATGGGCACTGAAACACTGGCGATCAGCAGCGTGCGAATGTTTCGTTATGCGTTTGGCTCGCTGCTGCTATTGGCAGGAACTGCATTGCTGGTGGCCCAAGGGCTGGCCTGGCTTGACCTGGAACCGCGCATCCTGCGTGCCTTGCAGGGCGGGGCCATCTGCGCGCTCGGCACCGCCCTGGGTGCCGTGCCGGTACTGGTGATCCGCCGGATGCCATTGGCGGTGAGCGACACGCTGCTCGGCTTCGGTGCCGGGGTGATGTTGGCCGCTACGGCGTTTTCGCTGATCGTGCCGGGTATTGCGGCTGCCCAAAGCCTGGGGCTGACGCCATGGGCTGCCAGTGGATTGATCAGTTTCGGCATCATGCTGGGCGCGTTCGGGCTGTATCTGGTGGATCGCAAGGTCTCCGGCGCGAGCCCGGAAATGCTGGTGGGCAGTCCGGATCATCCGGTGATACCGCCGCGTATCTGGCTGTTTGTGTTCGCCATCATTGCCCACAACATTCCCGAAGGTATGGCCGTGGGTGTCTCGGCAGGCGGCGGCATGCCAGATGCCGACAGCCTCGCCATGGGTATTGCCTTGCAGGATGTGCCGGAGGGACTGGTGATTGCGTTGGTGCTGGCCGGGGCAGGGATGTCGCGGGTCAAGGCGTTCCTGATCGGCGCGGCGTCCGGGTTGGTGGAGCCGGTGTTTGCGGTGCTGTGTGCCTGGCTGGTGAGCCTGGCTCAGGTGCTGTTGCCGCTGGGGCTGGCGCTGGCGGCCGGGGCCATGCTGCTGGTGGTGACTCACGAAGTCATTCCCGAGTCGCGGCGCAATGGCCATGACAAGCTCGCCAGCCTGGGGCTGTGTATCGGGTTTTGCTTGATGATGGTGATGGATACGGCGTTGGGCTGAGGCTGTCGCGCTTCTACAAGAAGCGCTTGCGGTAGTCGCTGGGGGTAACGCCCAGGCGGCGAACGAAGGCGCGCCGGAACCCATCAACATTGGCATAGCCGACCTGATCGGCCAAGCGTTTGAGCGAGACATTCGAGCCTTCGATCAGCCGCCGTGCCTGGTCGATACGTGCCAGCTCCACGAACTCGGCAGGGGTGAATCCACCCTCGGCCTTGAATACCCGGGCAAAGTTGCGTTCGCTCATGTCAGCGCGCTGGGCCAGCAATGCCACGCTCAGGTCTGCGGCCAGGTTGTCGACGATATAGGTCTGTATCTGGCGAATGTTCGTGCGCTCTGCGGTCTGTGCCGCCAGTTGGGCGCTGAACTGTGACTGGCCGCCCGGCCGTTTGAAGTACATCACCATTTCCCTGGCCACACTGAGCGCCAAATCACGGCCGTGGTCCTCCTCGACTAACGCGAGCGCCAGATCCATACCGGCCGTCACACCGGCGGAGGTGTACAGGTTACCGTCGCGGATAAAAATGCTGTCCGGTTCGACCACGGCATCGGGGTATTGCCTGGCCAGCAATGCACTGGAATTCCAGTGCGTGGTGACGCGTCGCCCGACCAGCAAGCCAGCAGCCCCCAGCACAAAAGCGCCACTGCAAACCGAGCCTATCCGCCGCACGCGCGTGGCCTGGTAGCGTACCCAGTCCCGCAGGTGGGCGTCGTGTGCCACATCATTCACGCTGGGGCTTCCTGCGATCAGCAGCGTATCGATAGCCCCCTTGAACGTCTCGATGGAGTCATCCGTGGCCAGGCGAAGCCCATTGGTTCCCTTGATCTGCCCGGCGACGGTACCGATGACCGAGATCCGGTATGCACGGGAATTGCCCAATTGCCTGGCCGCTTCAGCGAACACATCGGCAGGGCCCACGACATCCAGCATTTGCACACGGGGAAACGCCAGGAGGGCAATTCGCATGGTGTCGGTCTCCGTAGTGGAAATGGCTGAAATCGTCGTTAAGCGACACTATAGGACAGATGGGAGGTAGGCGACACTGTCCGTTACGTGCTTTATCGTCAACCGGAGACCCGCATGAGCATCTGTAACGCGCCACTTCCCCCCTTCGCTGTCGAATCGAGCGAGCGGTCGGGGTCCATCAAGAATCTTCCCATCAATTTGTTTGGCGCCGTGATGGGGTTGGCCGGCCTGAGCCTGGCCTGGCAGTCCGCCAGTGAATATGTGGCTTACGCGCAAATGATCGGAGCGGTCATTGGTGGGTTTGCCATTCTGGTGTTTATCGCACTGGTGGCGGGGTATCTCACCAAATGGGTTAAATACCCTGCGGCGGTCAAAGCCGAGTTCAATCACCCGATATCAGGAAATTTCTTTGGCACGGTGACGATCGCGTTGCTGCTGCTGTCGGCAGTCGTAGGTTCAGCTAGCACCCTGATCAGCCAGGGGCTTTGGATGTTGGGTAGCCTGCTGACCATGATCCTGGC
Source organism: Pseudomonas sp. 21615526 (assembly GCF_013386245.1). Lineage (NCBI taxonomy): Bacteria > Pseudomonadati > Pseudomonadota > Gammaproteobacteria > Pseudomonadales > Pseudomonadaceae > Pseudomonas > Pseudomonas sp. 21615526. The sequence goes on from NZ_JACAOM010000012.1 coordinate 5,022, forward strand.
GGCAATTGTGCTCTCGCGACTGTTGTCCGGTAATCAGGAGTCGCAATATGCGGTGCCTGCCTGGCTGATCCCGGGGGTGGCGGCGCTCGACATCGCGGTGACAGGTGCCCACATGCCCATGGCGTGGGCATACGAGTTCAATCTGTTCGCGATGGCGGTAGGGAGTGTGATTGCGCTGGTGTTCTTCACGCGAATTTTTTCACGTCTGGTTCACGAGCCGGTGATGGCCAAAGGTATGACACCTTCGCTGATGATACTTATCGCCCCCTTTGAAGTCGGCTTTCTGGCTTACACCAACTTCTTTGGCAGCGTCGACTACTTTGCCAGCCTGCTCTTCTACTTTGGCCTGTTCCTGTTTGGGGTGCTGGCATTCAAAGTATTCCGTCAGGGCGCGCCTTTTTCTCCTGCCTGGTGGGCAATCAGCTTTCCGATTGCGGCATTGAGCAACGCTGCGTTGAAATATGCCGATGCCAAAGGAGGCGTGATCCTGGAAGCGATTGCCTATCTGATCCTGGCTTTCCTGACGATCGCCCTGGCCGTACTGACGGTCAAGACGTTGAAGATTCTGTTCAACGGCAAACTGCTGTCCAACTGACGCAGGGGAGGGGCGGTTACCTACTCGCCCTCATCAAAGAAATTATTGATCAACGCTACCAGGGCATCCATCGCTTCCTGCTCTTGCTCGCCTTCGGTCTTCAAATGAATCTTCGTGCCCTTGCCCGCAGCCAGCATCATCATGGCCATGATGCTTTTGCCGTCGACCATGGATTCCGGGGTGCGCCCGGCGCGGATCTGGCAAGGGAACTGCCCGGCGACGCCGACGAACTTGGCCGAGGCCCGGGCGTGCAGGCCCAGCTTGTTGATGATTTCAATTTCCAGAGCGGGCATCGCGGGGGTGTTCCTTTCAGCTGAGGTCGCGGTGGCGAACCTGGACGTTCTTGAGGGTTTGTTGCAGCACCTTGCCCAGGCGTTCGGTCAGGTAGACGGATCGGTGGTGGCCGCCGGTGCAGCCAATGGCGATGGTGACATAAGCCCGATTGCTGGCCGCAAAACGCGGCAGCCATTTGAGCAGGTAGCTGGAGATGTCCTGGTACATTTCCTCGACATCCGGTTGCGCCGCCAGGTACTCGGCCACAGGTTGGTCCAGCCCCGACTGATCCCGCAGTTCCGGCTTCCAGTACGGGTTGGGCAGGCAGCGCACATCGAACACCAGGTCGGCATCCACCGGCATGCCGCGCTTGAAACCGAACGACTCGACAAGGAACGCCGTGCCTGGCTCCGGCTGGTTCAGCAGACGCAGCTTGATCGCATCCCGCAGTTGATACAGGTTCAGGCTGGTGGTGTTGATCTTGAGGTCGGCCAGGTCAATGATCGGCCCCAGCAGTTTGGTCTCGTCCTCGATGGCTTCGGCCAGGGAACGATGAGGGCTGCTCAACGGGTGGCGGCGACGGGTTTCGGAGAAGCGCTTGAGCAGGGTCTCTTCGTCGGCGTCCAGGTACAGCACATCGCAATGGATATGCTTGGCCCGCACTTCTTCGAGCAGTTCAGGAAAGCGTGTGAGGTGGCTGGGCAGGTTGCGGGCGTCGATCGACACGGCGACCAGCGGTTGCGCCAGCTCGGTATGAATCAACGCGCGTTCCGCCAGTTCCGGTAGCAGGCCGGCGGGCAGGTTGTCGATGCAATAGAAGCCGTTGTCCTCAAGAACATTGAGGGCCGTGCTTTTACCTGAGCCGGAACGGCCGCTGACGATGATCAAACGCATGATTAATGCCCGTTTTGTTCATCCAGGACAACCTGGTAGAGCGCCTCATTGCTTGAGGCACTACGCAGTTTGTCGCGTACGTCCTTGCGGTCGAGCATGCTGGCGATCTGCCGAAGCAGCTCCAGGTGCGCATCGGTGGCAGCTTGCGGGACCAGCAGTACGAACAGCAGGTCGACCGGCGCGCCGTCGATGGCGTCGAAATCGATAGGGGCGTCCAGGTGCAGCAGGGCGCTGACTGGAGACTCACAGCCTTGCAGGCGGCAGTGAGGAATGGCGATGCCGTTGCCAAAGCCGGTGGAGCCGAGCTTTTCACGGGCGATCAGGGCCTCGTACACAGCTTGCGTATCCAGTTCGGGCACTTCGCGGCCGATCAGGTTGGCAATTTGTTCGAGGGCGCGCTTTTTACTGCCGCCCGGCACGTTCACGAGGGAACGGCCGGGGGTCAGGATGGTTTCAAGTCGGATCATGGGTGGGGAGTGTTAGCGGCCAGTGCCTTGAAGAAGGCTCTGCTGCTTTTCCTTATGCTTTTTAAGTTGGCGGTCAAGCTTGTCTGTGAGCAAGTCGATTGATGCATACATGTCTTCATGTTCGGCATTGGCGACCACTTCGCCACCGGGTATCTGAAGTGTCGCTTCGATTTTCTGCTGAAGCTTGTCGACCTTCATGATGACCTGCACGTTGGTGATCTTGTCGAAATGGCCCTCAAGCTTCTTCAGCTTCAGCTCGACGTATTCGCGCAATGGAGGGGTGACTTCTACATGGTGTCCACTGATGTTGACTTGCATACAGCTTCTCCTTCGTTGCCAGTGCATAAAGCGGCGGGTAGGAATACCCGCCACTGGAACGCTATGGCCCGCCCGTCACATCAAACGCTTACGCTCGCTGGAAGGCGCGATCCCTAGGGACTCGCGGTACTTGGCGACGGTTCGACGGGCGACCTGAATGCCTTGTGCCTCCAGTAAACCAGCGATCTTGCTGTCACTCAACGGCTTTTTCTGATTTTCCGCGGCAACCAGTTTTTTGATGATCGCGCGGATCGCCGTGGACGAGCATTCGCCGCCTTCGGAGGTGCTGACGTGGCTGGAGAAAAAGTATTTCAGCTCATATATACCCCGTGGGGTATGCATGAATTTTTGCGTGGTCACCCGGGAAATCGTTGATTCGTGCATGCCCACCGCCTCGGCGATGTCGTGCAGTACCAGCGGCTTCATTGCTTCATCGCCGTATTCCAGGAAGCCGCGCTGGTGCTCGACGATCTGGGTGGCGACTTTCATCAGGGTTTCGTTGCGGCTTTGCAGGCTCTTGATGAACCAGCGGGCTTCCTGCAGTTGGTTACGCATGAAGGTGTTATCGGCGCTGGTGTCGGCGCGGCGCACAAAACCTGCGTATTGCGGATTGACCCGCAGGCGCGGCACCGATTCCTGGTTCAGCTCCACCAGCCACCGCTCATTGTCCTTGCGCACAATCACGTCGGGCACGACATATTCGGCTTCGCTGGACTCGATCTGCGAGCCCGGGCGCGGGTTGAGGCTCTGCACCAGCTCGATGATCTGGCGCAGGTCATCTTCCTTGAGCTTCATGCGGCGCATCAGCTGACTGTAGTCGCGGCTGCCCAGCAGGTCGATGTAGTCGGTGACCAGGCGCTGCGCTTCGCTCAGCCAAGGCGTCTTGGCCGGCAATTGGCGCAGTTGCAGCAGCAGGCACTCGCTGAGGTTGCGGGCGCCGATGCCGGCCGGCTCGAATTGCTGGATGCGGTGCAGGACGGCTTCGATTTCGTCCAGTTCGATGTCCAGTTCCGGGTCGAACGCCTCGAGGATCTCCTCAAGGGTCTCGTCCAGGTAGCCCTGGTTGTTGATGCAATCGATCAGGGTCACGGCGATCAGGCGATCGGTATCGGACATCGGTGCCAGGTTCAGCTGCCAGAGCAAATGGCTTTGCAGGCTCTCGCCGGCAGATGTGCGGGTGGTGAAGTCCCACTCGTCGTCATCGTTGCTGGGCAGGCTGCTGGCGCTGGTCTGGTAGACGTCTTCCCAGGCGGTATCCACGGGAAGTTCGTTGGGAATGCGTTCGTTCCATTCGCCTTCCTCAAGGTTATCCACCGTGGGGGCGGTTTCCTGGTAGGAGGGTTCCTGTACGTCGGGGTTGGGCTTTTGCTCGATGTTGTCGGCCAGCGGGTCTGCATTATCGAAGTCGTCGCCTTCTTCCTGGCGTTCGAGCATCGGATTGGACTCCAGGGCCTCCTGGATTTCCTGTTGCAGGTCCAAGGTCGACAATTGGAGCAGGCGGATGGCCTGTTGCAGCTGCGGTGTCATCGTCAGCTGCTGGCCCATTCTCAGGACTAGCGATGGTTTCATGGCAGGGGCTTAACACCTTATTCGCCGGCGCAATGCGCCATCCACGACAGGGCGCGTGAGCGCCAAACATAAGCAAATTATATGCCTGATATCGGGGGCTTTGCCTAGAGCGCGGTAACAATAAAAATACTGAGGTTTTTATTGACTACCGCGCTCCATGGCGAATGGCCTGATACCACCGTGTTTACAGGCGGAACTCGTGACCCAGATACACTTCCTTGACCAGTTCGTTGGCCAGGATAGTGGCAGAGTCACCTTCGGCAATCAGCTGTCCATCGTTGACGATGTAGGCGGTTTCGCAGATATCGAGTGTCTCACGGACGTTGTGGTCGGTGATCAATACACCGATGCCCTTGGCCTTGAGGTGATGGATGATCTGCTTGATGTCGCCGACCGAGATCGGGTCGACACCGGCGAAAGGTTCGTCCAGCAGGATGAACTTGGGCGCCGTGGCCAGCGCGCGGGCGATTTCCACACGACGACGCTCGCCGCCGGAAAGGCTCATGCCGAGGTTGTCGCGAATGTGGTTGATGTGGAATTCCTGCAGCAGGCTTTCCAGCTCTTTCTTGCGCCCGGCGCGGTCGAGTTCCTTGCGGGTCTCGAGGATGGCCATGATGTTGTCGGAAACCGACAGTTTGCGGAAGATCGATGCTTCCTGGGGAAGATAGCCGATACCCGCTTGCGCACGGCCGTGCATAGGCTGGTGGCTTACGTCCAGGTCGTCGATCAGGACGCGGCCTTGATCGGCCTGCACCAGGCCGACGATCATGTAGAAGCAGGTGGTCTTGCCGGCACCGTTGGGGCCGAGCAAGCCGACGATCTGGCCGCTGTCGATCGACAGGCTGACGTCACGCACGACCTGACGGCTTTTATAAGCCTTGGCCAGATGCTGGGCTTTCAGGGTTGCCATTAATTCGCCTTCTTCGCGTCGGGTTTCGGCGCCGGCTGGGCTGCGCCCGGTTTCTGCTTCGGCTGAATAACCATGTCGATACGCGGCTTCGGCGTGCTGATTTTCGAGCCGGTAGCACGGCCGGCCTGGGCGATCTGCTTCACCGTGTCGTAGACGATTTTTTCGCCGTCGGTGGTGTTGCCGTCATTGATGACCCGGGCCTGGTCGATCAGCACGATGCGGTTTTGCTGGGCGTGGTACTGGATCGTCTTGCCATAGCCTTTGACCGGCGTAGGGTCGCCCACTTTCTGCAGTTGTTCGAAATACGCCAGGTTGCCCACCGAAGTGACCACGTCGATATCGCCTGCCGGGGTACGAGTCAGTGTCACGGTGTTACCCGTCACTTTCATCGAGCCCTGGGTGATGATCACGCTGCCCGTGTAGGTCGCGATACCTTGCTTGTCATCCAGCTGCGCATCGTCAGCCTGAATGTGGATCGGTTGCTGGCTATCGTTCGGCAGAGCCCAGGCGCTCACGCTTCCCAGTGCTGCGCCCAGGCCGAGCAAAATAGGGAGGGTTTTAACGAGCCTCATACTGTCCTCTTACGTTCGATAGCAGGTGTATCCTGCTTTCTTTCAAATACGCTTTCATTCCCTTGCCAGTCGATACACCGCCAGCGCCGTCAATTCTAACGTCTTGCTCGGTCTGCGCATATTGCTTCTGTGGGAATACGGTCATGCGACTGCTGGTAATAATGGTGTCGCGGTTCTTGGCGTCAGTGCGGGCTACCCGCACCGAGTCAATCAGTTCCACTTGGGTGCCGTCCGGGTTGACCTCGCCACGCTCGCTGGTGACGTGCCACGGAAATTCGGCGCCGCGGTACAGGTTCATGTCCGGCTTGGTCAGCAAAGTGACCTCGGATGCCTTCAAGTGTTCGACCTTGTCGGAGGTCATTTCATACTGGACCTTGCCATCGGGCAGGTACTGGATGCTGTGGGCGTTGATGGCGTAATAGTCGATAGCACTCTCGTCAACCTGTGCAACCGGCTTGTCGAGGAAGCGCTCCGGGCTGATATTCCAGTAGCCGACCGCGAGGAAAACCGCGGCGATGACTGCAAGTATCAGGAAATTGCGAATCTTTTTACTCAGCATAAAACGCTCTATAGGTAGGCGGCGTGGGCCGCTTCAAGGCTGCCTTGGGCGCGCAGAATCAACTCGCAGAACTCGCGGGCGGCGCCTTCGCCGCCGCGGGCGGTGGTTACACCATGGGCGTGTTCGCGAACGAACGCCGCCGCATTGGCCACGGCCATGCCCAGGCCGACCCGGCGAATCACCGGCAGGTCGGGTAAATCGTCACCCAGGTACGCAACCTGCTCATAGCTTAGGTTGAGTTGGCCAAGAAGCTCGTCCAGAACCACCAGTTTATCCTCGCGGCCCTGATACAGGTGAGGAATACCCAGGTTTTGTGCGCGGCGTTCCACAACCGGGGTCTTGCGACCGCTGATGATGCCGGTTTGCACGCCCGCCGCCATCAGCATCTTGATGCCCTGGCCGTCGAGGGTGTTGAACGTCTTGAATTCGCTGCCGTCTTCCAGAAAGTACAGGCGGCCATCCGTCAGCACGCCGTCGACGTCGAAAATCGCCAGCTTGATGTGCTTGCCCCGTTGCATCAGGTCGGTGGTCATTTACATCACTCCCGCACGCAGCAAGTCGTGCATGTTCAGGGCGCCAACCGGACGGTCGTCGCTGTCGACCACCACCAGCGCCAGGATCTTGTGGTCTTCCATGATCTTCAGTGCTTCGGCCGCGAGCATGTCAGGGCGTGCGGTCTTGCCGTGAGGCGTCATGACTTCGTCGATGGTGGCGGTCTGGATGTCGAGGTTGCGGTCCAGGGTGCGGCGCAGGTCGCCGTCGGTGAAGACCCCGGCCAGCCGCCCGTCGGACTCCAGGATTACGGTCATGCCCAGGCGCTTGAGGGTCATTTCCATCAAGGCATCTTTCAGCAAGGTGCCGCGTGGCACTTGTGGCAGCTCGTCGCCGGCGTGCATGACGTTTTCCACTTTCAGCAGCAGGCGACGGCCAAGGGCGCCGCCCGGGTGGGAAAACGCGAAGTCTTCGGCGGTAAACCCGCGGGCTTCCAGCAATGCCACGGCCAGCGCATCGCCCATGACCAGGGCAGCGGTGGTGGAGGAGGTCGGTGCCAGGTTCAGCGGGCAGGCCTCGTGGGCAACGTGCACGTTCAAATTCACTTCGGCGGCTTTTGCCAGCGTCGAGTCCGGGTTGCCGGTCACGCTGATCAGCTGGATACCCAGGCGCTTGATCAGCGGCAGCAGGGTCACGATTTCGTTGGTGGTGCCGGAGTTGGACAGTGCCAGGATGATGTCGTCCCGGGTGATCATGCCCATGTCGCCGTGGCTGGCTTCGGCCGGATGCACGAAGAACGCGGTGGTCCCGGTGCTCGCCAGGGTGGCGGCGATCTTGTTGCCGACATGCCCGGATTTGCCCATGCCGACCACCACTACGCGGCCCTTGCTGGCCAGAATCATCTCGCAGGCGCGTACGAAATCCGCGTCGATATGGGCCAGCAAGCCTTCTACGGCTTCAAGCTCGAGGCGGATGGTGCGTTGTGCGGATTGAATAAGGTCGCTGGATTGGCTCATGTCTGAAATCGTATAGCCTGACGAAAAGTCGGCGATTATAACGGTAATGATCAATTCCCTCACACAAGTTCGTCAGGCTTTATTCAATCCACCTGTGGTTGAGATTGAACCTCAGCCAGGATTTTTTAGCTGTCCTGTTTCTGAACAAGCTCTGTTCCGGCCTTGGGGGCGCTGTACCAGCAGTGATATAGTTCGCGGCCAGTTCGGTCCGCACGGCCTTTTTGTCTATTCGGCGCAAGCATTTGTCGAAAACAAAGTGTCTGAGTGAAAGGCTGCATCCCAAGGAGTTTAGATGAGTGCCGATAACGCCTACGCGGTCGAGCTGAAGGGCCTTTCCTTCAAGCGCGGTACGCGCAGCATCTTCAATAATGTGGATATTCGCATTCCCCGCGGCAAAGTCACGGGCATCATGGGGCCTTCCGGCTGCGGCAAGACTACGCTGCTGCGCCTGATGGGCATGCAATTGCGCCCCTCCGCCGGTGAAGTCTGGGTCAATGGCCAGAACTTGCCGACCCTTTCGCGCAGTGACCTGTTCGATGCCCGCAAACACATGGGCGTCCTGTTCCAGAGCGGCGCGTTGTTTACCGATCTCGATGTTTTCGAAAACGTGGCGTTCCCGCTGCGGGTGCATACACAGCTATCCGATGAAATGATTCGTGACATTGTGTTGCTGAAATTGCAGGCCGTCGGGCTGCGCGGTGCTATCGATTTGATGCCCGACGAGTTGTCCGGAGGCATGAAGCGTCGTGTCGCCCTGGCGCGTGCCATCGCCCTCGACCCGCAGATTCTCATGTACGACGAGCCTTTCGTTGGCCAGGACCCGATTGCCATGGGGGTGCTGGTACGCCTGATCCGCCTGCTCAATGATGCGTTGGGTATCACCAGTATCGTGGTTTCCCACGACCTGGCCGAGACCGCGAGCATTGCCGACTACCTATATGTAGTGGGCGATGGCCAGGTGCTGGGGCAGGGCACGCCTGAAGAACTGATGAACGCAGACAACCCGCGCATTCGCCAATTCATGACCGGCGATCCCGATGGCCCGGTGCCTTTTCACTTTCCGGCAGCGGACTACCGCTCAGATCTTCTGGGGAAGCGCTGATGCGCAAGACATCATTACTCGAAAAGGTTCGCCTTTTCGGTCGCTCCGGCATCGATATCATCGGTGTGCTGGGGCGTTCGACGATTTTCCTGTTTCATGCCTTGCTCGGCCGCGGCGGTATTGGCGGCGGTTTCGGCCTGCTGATCAAGCAACTGCACTCCGTGGGCGTGATGTCCCTGGTGATCATCGTGGTCTCCGGGGTGTTCATCGGCATGGTGCTGGCGCTGCAAGGCTTCAATATCCTCTCCAGCTACGGGTCCGAGCAGGCTGTTGGGCAGATGGTTGCCCTGACGCTGTTGCGTGAGTTGGGCCCGGTGGTGACCGCTCTCCTGTTTGCCGGGCGTGCCGGTTCGGCGCTGACGGCCGAAATCGGCAACATGAAGGCCACCGAGCAGCTGTCCAGCCTGGAAATGATCGGTGTCGATCCGCTCAAGTACATTGTTGCCCCGCGCCTGTGGGCCGGCTTCATTTCCCTGCCACTGCTGGCGATGGTGTTCAGCGTGGTGGGAATCTGGGGCGGTTCCTGGGTCGCGGTTGACTGGCTGGGGGTCTACGACGGCTCCTACTGGGGCAATATGCAAAACAGCGTGACCTTCAGCGGCGACGTGCTCAACGGCATCATTAAAAGCATTGTCTTCGCCTTTGTAGTGACCTGGATCGCCGTATTCCAAGGCTATGACTGTGAGCCCACCTCAGAAGGGATCAGTCGCGCCACCACCAAGACCGTTGTGTACGCCTCGCTGGCGGTACTGGGCCTTGACTTCATTCTGACCGCCTTGATGTTTGGAGATTTCTGATGCAAAACCGCACTGTGGAAATCGGTGTCGGCCTTTTCTTGCTGGCTGGCATCCTGGCTTTACTGTTGCTCGCCCTGCGAGTCAGCGGCCTATCGGCCAGCCCCACCGCCGATACTTATAAACTTTACGCCTACTTCGACAATATCGCTGGTTTGACTGTCAGAGCTAAAGTGACCATGGCGGGTGTAACCATCGGCAAGGTCACGGCAATCGATCTGGACCGCGACAGCTTCACCGGCCGTGTGACCATGCAGGTGGACAAGAAGGTAGATAACCTGCCGACTGACTCCACTGCGTCTATCCTCACCGCTGGCCTGCTGGGCGAGAAGTACATCGGCATCAGCGTCGGCGGGGAATCTGCCCTGCTCAAGGATGGTTCGACCATTCATGACACACAGTCGTCGTTGGTGCTGGAGGACTTGATCGGTAAATTCCTGCTCAATACCGTCAATAAAGACGCCAAATGAGGAATGTGTTCATGATCTCTACTTTGCGACGTGGCCTGTTGGTACTGCTCGCGGCACTGCCGTTGATGGCTAACGCCGCTGCCGGCGGTTCTGCGCATGACCTGGTGCAGGACACCACCAACAAGATGTTGGCTGACCTGAGTGCCAACAAGGAAAAGTACAAGCAGGACCCGAGTCAGTTCTATAACGCGCTGAACACGATTGTCGGGCCTGTTGTTGATGCTGAAGGTATTTCCAAAAGCATCATGACCGTCAAGTACTCGCGCAAGGCTACGCCTGCGCAGATGCAGACATTCCAGGAAAACTTCAAGAAGGGCTTGTTCCAGTTCTACGGCAACGCCCTGCTGGAGTACAACAACCAGGGGATTACCGTCGCCCCTGCCGGGGATGAGTCGGGTGACCGCACCAGCGTCAACATGAGTGTCAAGGGCAACAACGGCGCGGTCTACCCTGTGCAGTACACGCTCGAGAAGGTCAACGGCGAGTGGAAACTGCGTAACGTGATCATCAACGGCATCAACATTGGCAAGCTGTTCCGTGACCAGTTCGCGGATGCCATGCAGCGCAATGGCAACGACCTGGACAAAACCATCAACGGTTGGGCCGGTGAAGTGGCCAAGGCCAAGGAAGAAACCGACAAAGCTGCCGGGAAGCCTGCCCAATGACCGAGTCGGCCATTCGCCTTGGCGAGTCCGGTGAGCTGTTGCTCAGCGGCGTGCTGGATTACAGCACTGGACCCGCCCTGCGCAAGCAGGGCCAGGCGCTGATCAATGCCAGTACCGCTCCTGCGCTGGTGCTGGATTGCTCGGCGGTGGTGAAGTCCAGCAGCGTCGGCTTGTCGTTGCTGCTGTGTTTCATGCGCGATGCGCAGGCCGTCAAAAAGCCGGTGAGCATTCGTGCATTGCCCGAAGACATGCGTGAAATCGCTGAGGTTTCCGGTCTGACCGAGCTGTTGGCGCATCCTTAATACACATTATTAAAGAAGCCCCCCGTCAGAGTCCTGCTATGCGGGGTTCGCAGGCGCGGGGCTTTTTTGTATGATGTGCGACCCGCGCGCACTGGGCGCCCATAGAGGTTGATCATGCAGGCCCTAGAAGTTAAAAGCTTCCTTGAAGGAAAGCTGCCCGAAACTAATGTTGAAGTTGAGGGCGAAGGCTGCAATTTCCAGCTGAACGTGATTAGCGATGAACTGGCGGCATTGAGCCCGGTCAAGCGTCAGCAGCAGATCTATGCCCATTTGAACCCGTGGATCACCGATGGCAGCATCCATGCGGTCACTATGAAATTTTTCAGCCGCGCGGCCTGGGCCGAGCGCACCTGAGCCCCCAAGGCGTCGAGATTCTTATGGATAAATTGATTATTACCGGCGGTGCTCGTCTTGACGGCGAGATCCGTATTTCCGGGGCGAAGAACTCCGCCCTGCCGATCCTGGCAGCGACCTTGCTGTGCGATGGCCCGGTTACCGTGGCCAACCTGCCGCACCTGCATGACATCACCACCATGATCGAGTTGTTCGGTCGCATGGGCATCGAGCCGGTGATCGACGAGAAACTCAGCGTCGAAATCGACCCGCGCACCATCAAGACCCTGATCGCACCGTACGAGCTGGTGAAAACCATGCGCGCCTCGATCCTGGTACTGGGCCCGATGGTTGCCCGGTTCGGCGAAGCCGAAGTCGCACTGCCTGGCGGTTGCGCCATCGGTTCGCGTCCGGTGGACCTGCATATCCGTGGCCTCGAAGCCATGGGTGCAACCATTGACGTCGAAGGCGGCTACATCAAGGCCAAGGCGCCGGAAGGCGGCCTGCGTGGCGCAAACTTCTTCTTTGATACCGTCAGTGTGACCGGTACCGAGAACATCATGATGGCCGCTGCCCTGGCCAATGGCCGCAGCGTGCTGCAAAACGCCGCGCGCGAGCCGGAAGTGGTCGACCTGGCCAACTTCCTGATCGCCATGGGTGCCAACATCACCGGCGCCGGCACCGACACCATCACCATTGATGGCGTGAAACGCCTGCATTCGGCTACCTACAAGGTGATGCCGGACCGCATCGAGACCGGTACCTACCTGGTCGCGGCTGCCGTCACCGGTGGCCGTGTCAAGGTCAAGGACACTGATCCGACCATCCTCGAAGCCGTCCTGGAAAAACTCAAGGAAGCCGGCGCCGAGATCACCACCGGTGAAGACTGGATCGAGCTGAACATGCATGGCAAGCGGCCAAAAGCCGTTAACGTGCGTACCGCTCCGTACCCGGCGTTCCCGACCGACATGCAGGCGCAGTTCATTTCCCTGAACGCGATTGCCGAAGGCACCGGTGCCGTGATCGAGACCATCTTCGAAAACCGCTTCATGCACGTGTACGAGCTGCACCGCATGGGCGCCAAGATCCAGGTCGAAGGCAACACCGCCATCGTGACCGGCATCGAGAAGCTCAAGGGCGCGCCAGTGATGGCTACCGACCTGCGTGCCTCCGCCAGCCTGGTGATCTCGGCGTTGTGCGCTGACGGCGACACCCTCATCGACCGCATCTACCACATAGACCGTGGTTACGAGTGCATCGAAGAGAAGCTGCAGATGCTCGGCGCGAAAATCCGCCGCGTACCGGGCTAATTCCCGGGGCTGTTGACACCGTCATTGTGGCGAGGGAGCTTGCTCCCGCTGGACTGCGCAGCAGTCCCAGTCTTTTTAAACAAAGATCAGGGCCGCTTCGCGCCCCAGCGGGAGCAAGCTCCCTCGCCACATGACGATGTATGCTGTTAGCTGATTTGTTTCAAGTCGAGGCTGTAATGGCCTCGATCTGTGTCTGGCGCCGATTGCGACCGGACAGCAATAGCCTGATGAAGGACTGACGTTTCCCATGTTGACCATCGCACTGTCCAAGGGCCGCATCCTTGACGACACTTTGCCGCTTCTGGCTGAAGCGGGCATCGTGCCGACCGAGAATCCGGACAAGAGCCGCAAGCTGATCATCCCCACGACCCAGGACGACGTTCGCCTGCTGATCGTGCGTGCCACCGATGTGCCAACTTACGTTGAACATGGCGCGGCCGACCTCGGCGTCGCGGGCAAAGACGTGTTGATGGAATACGGCGGCCAGGGCCTGTACGAGCCGCTGGACCTGCGTATCGCCCTGTGCAAGCTGATGACCGCCGGCCGTGTCGGTGACGTCGAGCCTAAAGGCCGCCTGCGGGTGGCGACCAAGTTCGTCAACGTTGCCAAGCGTTACTACGCCGAGCAAGGCCGCCAGGTCGACATCATCAAGCTTTACGGCTCGATGGAGCTGGCACCGCTGATCGGCCTGGCCGACAAGATCATCGACGTGGTCGACACCGGCAACACCCTGCGCGCCAACGGCCTGGAGCCCCAGGACTTTATCGCCGACATCAGCTCCCGGCTGATCGTCAACAAAGCTTCGATGAAAATGCAGCACGCCCGTATCCAGGCGTTGATCGACACCCTGCGCAAGGCAGTGGAGTCTCGACACCGCGGTTGACTCACCCGCGCGGCCCCAAGCCGCGCCCGTCTATCCGCCTCATAGCCAGAATTCTCAGGTGCCCAAGCGGATCGACTGCTAACTTTCGGCGCCTGAGCATTTTTGCCATTCCTATGAGGCCCTCGCTATGACCACGTCCACTGCAATTGCCCGACTCAACGCTGCCGACCCGGATTTCGCCCATCATCTGGATCATCTGCTGAGCTGGGAAAGCGTGTCCGACGATTCGGTCAACCAGCGGGTGCTCGACATCATCAAGGCCGTGCGCGAGCGCGGTGACGCGGCGCTGGTTGATTTTACCCGGCAGTTCGATGGCCTGGACGTCGCCTCCATGGCCGACCTGATCCTGCCCCGCGAACGCCTGGAACTGGCCTTGACCCGCATCACCGCGCCCCAGCGCGAAGCCCTGGAAGTGGCGGCCGCGCGGGTGCGCAGCTACCACGAGAAACAGAAACAGGATTCCTGGAGCTACACCGAGGCCGACGGCACCGTACTGGGCCAGAAGGTCACGCCGCTGGACCGCGCCGGCCTGTACGTGCCGGGCGGCAAAGCGTCGTACCCGTCCTCGGTACTGATGAACGCGATTCCGGCCAAGGTGGCCGGCGTGACCGAAGTGGTCATGGTGGTGCCTACCCCGCGCGGCGAAATCAACGAACTGGTGCTGGCAGCGGCCTGCATCGCGGGCGTTGATCGCGTGTTCACCATCGGTGGCGCCCAAGCGGTAGCGGCCCTGGCCTACGGTACCGAAAGCGTGCCGAAGGTCGACAAGGTGGTTGGCCCGGGCAACATCTACGTGGCCACGGCCAAGCGCCATGTATTTGGCCAGGTCGGCATCGACATGATCGCCGGCCCTTCGGAAATCCTCGTGGTGTGTGACGGCCAGACCGACCCGGACTGGATCGCCATGGACCTGTTCTCCCAGGCCGAGCACGACGAAGACGCCCAGGCGATCCTCGTCAGCCCGGATGCCGAATTCCTGGACAAGGTCGCCGCCAGCATCGCCAAGCTGCTGCCGACCATGGAGCGCGCCGAGATCATCGAGAAGTCGATCAATGGCCGTGGCGCCCTGATCCTGGTCCGCGACATGGAGCAGGCCATCGAAGTGGCCAACCGTATCGCCCCGGAACACCTGGAGTTGTCCGTCGCCGACCCACAAGCCTGGCTGCCGCTGATTCGCCACGCCGGCGCGATCTTCATGGGCCGCCACACCAGCGAAGCCCTGGGCGACTACTGCGCAGGTCCCAACCACGTGCTGCCCACGTCGGGCACTGCGCGGTTCTCCTCGCCGCTGGGCGTATATGACTTCCAGAAGCGCTCGTCGATCATCTTCTGCTCGCCAGAGGGCGCGTCGGAGTTGGGCAAGACCGCTTCCGTGCTGGCCCGTGGCGAGTCGCTGACCGCCCACGCCCGCAGCGCCGAATACCGCATCGTTGACGATAAGCAGGGGAACTGAAACATGAGCAAATTCTGGAGCCCGCTCGTCAAGGATCTCGTGCCTTACGTGCCCGGTGAGCAACCGAAGCTGACCAAGCTGGTAAAACTCAACACCAATGAAAACCCCTACGGCCCATCGCCCAAGGCGCTGGCTGCCATGCAGGCCGAGCTGAACGACAATCTGCGTTTGTACCCGGACCCCAACAGCGACCTGCTCAAGCAGGCGGTGGCCAAGTACTACGGGATCGACGCGGGCAAGGTGTTCCTCGGCAACGGCTCCGATGAAGTCCTGGCGCACATCTTCCACGGTTTGTTCCAGCACGACCTGCCGCTGCTGTTCCCGGACATCAGCTACAGCTTCTACCCGGTGTACTGCGGCCTGTACCGCATTGCCTTCGACGCAGTGCCGCTGGATGAACAGTTCCAGATCCGCGTGTCGGACTACGCCAGGCCCAACGGCGGGATCATCTTCCCGAACCCGAACGCGCCGACCGGTTGCGTGATGGCGCTGGACGCCGTGGAGCAAATCCTCAAGGCCAGCCCGGACTCGGTGGTGGTGGTCGATGAAGCCTATATCGACTTCGGCGGCGAGACCGCCATCAGCCTGGTGGACCGTTACCCGAACCTGCTGGTGACCCAGACCCTCTCCAAGTCGCGCTCCCTGGCCGGTTTGCGGGTGGGCCTGGCCGTGGGCCACCCGGACCTGATCGAGGCGCTGGAGCGGGTCAAGAACAGCTTCAACTCCTACCCGCTGGACCGTCTGGCGATTGTCGGCGCGGCCGCCGCTTTTGAAGACCGCGAATACTTCCGGAATACCTGCAAGTTGGTGATCGATAGCCGTGAAAAGCTGGTGGCGCAACTGCAGGCCAAGGGGTTTGAAGTACTGCCGTCGGCGGCCAACTTCATCTTTGCCCGGCATCCAGGGCACGACGCTGCCGGGCTGGCGGCCAAGGTGCGGGAGCAGGGGGTGATTGTGCGGCACTTCAAGCAGGAGCGGATTGCCCAGTTCCTGCGGATCAGTATTGGCACGCCGGAGCAGAACCAGGCGCTGATCGATGCGTTGGGCGAGCTGTAAGCCACACTGAAACTCAAAAAAATGTGGGAGCGGGCTTGCTCGCGAATGCGGTGGTTCAGTCACTGATGTGCTGAATGACACACTGCATTCGCGAGCAAGCCCGCTCACACATTGGTTTTGCGTTGGCAGTTAGATCAGCGGCTCATCCGGCTTCCTGTTCTTCCAGCCGTCATTGCCCGGCAGCAGCAGATTCAACGCAATCGCTACCACCGCACACAGGGCGATGCCCTTCAGGCCAAAGTCATCCGGGCCAGTGCCGGTGCCTACCAGCACACCGCCAATCCCGAACACCAGGGTCACCGACACAATCACCAGGTTGCGCGCTTCGCCAAGGTCGATCTTGTGGCGGATCAGGGTGTTCATCCCCACTGCGGCAATCGAGCCGAACAGCAGGCACAGAATCCCGCCCATTACCGGGACTGGAATGCTTTGCAGCAGCGCGCCGAACTTGCCGATAAACGCCAGGCTGATGGCAAACACCGCCGCCCAGGTCATGATCTTCGGGTTGTAGTTCTTGGTCAGCATCACCGCGCCCGTCACTTCCGCGTAGGTCGTGTTGGGCGGGCCGCCGAACAGGCCGGCAGCGGTGGTGGCGATCCCGTCACCCAGCAGGGTGCGGTGCAGGCCAGGCTTCTTCAGGTAGTCGCGACCGGTCACGCTGCCCACCGCAATCACACCACCGATGTGTTCGATCGCCGGGGCCAGGGCCACCGGGACGATAAACAGGATCGCCTGCCAGTTGAATTCCGGCGCGGTGAAGTGGGGCAGGGCGAACCACGGTGCGGCGGCGATCTTCGCCGTGTCGACTACACCGAAGTAGAACGACATGGCGAAACCCACCAGCACGCCGGAGATGATCGGCACCAGGCGGAAAATGCCTTTGCCGAACACCGCCACGATCAACGTGGTCAGCAGCGCCGGCATCGAGATCAGCATGGCGGTCTGGTAGTGGATCAACTCGCTGCCGTCACCGGCCTTGCCCATCGCCATATTGGCCGCAATCGGCGCCATGGCCAGGCCAATGGAAATGATCACCGGCCCGATCACCACCGGCGGCAGCAGCCGGTCGATGAAACCGGTGCCCTTGATCTTCACGGCCAGGCCCAGGAAGGTGTAAACGAAGCCGGCCGCCATCACGCCACCCATGGTCGCCGCGAGGCCGAACTGGCCCTTGGCGAGAATGATCGGGGTGATAAACGCAAAGCTCGACGCCAGGAACACCGGTACCTGGCGCCCGGTAACCACCTGGAACAACAAGGTGCCCAAGCCTGCGGTAAACAGGGCGACGTTTGGATCGAGACCGGTGATCAGCGGCATCAACACCAGCGCGCCAAATGCTACGAAGAGCATCTGTGCGCCAGACAGGATCTGGCGCCAAAGCGGGTCGTTGAACTCATCCTGCATGGTCACGCGTCCTTCTGCTTGGTACCGAAGATCTTGTCGCCGGCATCGCCCAGGCCCGGGATGATGTAGCCATGTTCATTCAGGCGTTCATCGATGGATGCGGTGTAGATCAACACGTCCGGGTGGGCTTTCTCGACGGCGGCGATGCCTTCGGGAGCGGCCACCAGCACCATGGCGCGGATGTCCTTGCAACCGGCTTTTTTCAGCAGGTCGATGGTGGCAACCATGGAGCTGCCGGTGGCGAGCATCGGGTCGATGATCATCGCCAGGCGCTCGTCGATTTCCGGTACCAGTTTTTCCAGGTAGGTGTGAGCCTGCAGCGTCTCTTCGTTGCGGGCCACGCCTACGGCGCTGACCTTGGCACCCGGGATCAGGCTGAGCACGCCTTCGAGCATGCCGATACCGGCACGCAGGATCGGCACCACGGTAATCTTCTTGCCGGCGATTTTCTCGACCTGGACGGGACCACACCAACCGGCGATCTCGTAGTTTTCCAGGGGCAGGTCTTTGGTCGCCTCGTAGGTGAGCAGCGCTCCGACTTCCTGAGCAAGCTCACGGAAGTTCTTCGTGCTAATGTCGGCGCGGCGCATAAGGCCGAGTTTATGTCGGATCAGCGGATGGCGGATCTCACGGATGGGCATGGGGAAAGGCTCCGGCGGCGGGCAAAAAAACCGGCCTAGATTAATCTATCCGAGGGTGTTGTCCTATAGACATCTAGTACGTTAGTCCATTAAGGCTTGAACGTTGCGCCTCACATGCGTACCTTTGCCCGCTTTTCTTGCCACAGCACCCCCTTGGAGAGCGCCATGTCCGCTGATCTCGAGCATATCCGTCAAATCATGCGCGAGGCTGACTGCCTGTACACCGAAGCGCAAGTCGAAGAGGCCATCGCCAAGGTCGGCGCGCACATCTCCCGTGAAATGGCCGACACCAACCCGGTGGTCTTTTGCGTGATGAACGGTGGCCTGATTTTCGCCGGTAAATTGCTCACCCACCTGCAATTCCCGCTGGAAGCGTCCTACCTGCACGCCACTCGCTATCGCAATGAAACCAGTGGCGGCGACCTGTTCTGGAAAGCCAAGCCGGAAGTCTCGTTCATCGACCGCGACGTGCTGATCATCGACGACATCCTCGACGAAGGTCACACCCTGGGCGCGATCATCGACTTCTGCAAACACGCCGGCGCGCGCAAGGTGCACACTGCCGTGCTGATCGACAAGGACCACGACCGCAAGGCCCGTCCGGACCTGAAAGCCGATTACGTGGGCCTGCCGTGCATTGACCGTTACATCTTCGGTTACGGCATGGACTACAAAGGCTACTGGCGCAACGCCAATGGGATCTACGCCGTCAAAGGGATGTAAGCGGGATTCAGGCGCAGGGTTGTCATGCTATCGTGCTTGGCCCCTGCGTCTGGAGCTGTTCATGAGCCTGTTGATTCGCACCTGCGCCGCCCTGGCGCTGACCCTCAGTTTGCCCCTGGCGGCTGCTCCGGCGCCGCTGCACAGCCAATTCCTGCCGCCCGACGACCTGACCCTGCGCGCCGAAACCCCGGACCAGCAGCAATTGCTGCAAGTCACCGAGTATTCGGTGGTGGTGGGTAACCAGCGCCAATCCACCCAGCAGCCGATCCCGGTGACCTCGCCGTTGATGATCCGCCTCAAGGGCAAGTCCCTGAACAAAGGCGCGACCATCGCCCAGGTGATCCTCAATTTCGATGCCGAAAGCAAAAGCCTGAAAAAGCCGGTGTTCGACGATAAAAGCAAAACCCTGACCTTGTCGTACCCGATGACCCAGTATCGGGTGATCGTCGATCTGCTGCGCAACGACACGGTCTATGTGCAGTTCCTCAGTTACGCCAACGGCCATATCTGGGCCGATTTGCACACCGGGGCGGTGCGCGCCAAATAATCCAGCCGACGCGCATTCGGCGGTGTAAATACAGTCAATGTGGCAGCTGGCTTGCCTGCGATAGCGGTGGGTCCGTTGGCCCATCTGTTACTGATGCACCGCTATCGCAGGCAAGCCGGCTCCCACATTGGTTCGCGTAGCTTTCGAAGCCGCGGTGCCGCAGGTAAACTGCTTTTCCCGTGTAAATGTCTGCAGGCTGGAGTCGGTAATGCGTAAAGATAAGAAACAGGTGATTGGTGATGAAATCGGCGACGAGCAAATCAAGCTGTTCCTGGATTTCGACCCGGTAGACGCCACTTCGCCGTCCCTGCACAAACTGATCAAGGCCTACCGCGGCCTGCGTATCGACGACTTCGAACGCTTCCTGGTTTTCTTCAAGGAAGCCGGCCTGGACCTCGATGGCAAGGACGAGCACGGCCAGACCTTCGTTGAAGTGATCAAGGACCAGCGCAACGCCGCCGAGTACATCGAGCTGATCGAACAAGCTCGCGGCTGATTGTTGCGGACGAAAAAAACGCCCCGTTCGGGGCGTTTTTCGTTCCCACGCTCTGCGTGGGAATGCATCAACTGACGCTCTGCGTCACGACGCTCAAGCGTAGCTTTCGGTCTCGCTGCTCTGCTCAACCAGTTCCAGGCTGATGTTGTTCTGCGTGTTGATCTTGCGATACAGCTCGGCATCGGTCTCCAGGACCTTTTCCCGAGCCGGGAAGATCTCGTGCAGCTTGGCGGCCCACTCACCGGCCGCTTTCGTCGGGAAGCAGCGTTCGATCAGTTCCAGCATGATCGACACGGTCACCGAAGCACCTGGAGACGCGCCGAGCAGGGCGGCCAGCGAACCGTCCTTGGCCGCAACCAGTTCGGTACCGAATTGCAGCACGCCGCCTTTCTTCGGGTCTTTCTTGATGATCTGCACCCGTTGGCCGGCCACTTCCAGGCGCCAGTCTTCGGCTTTTGCCTCAGGGTAGAAGCGACGCAGGGATTCCAGGCGCTGTTCCATGGACTGGCGCACTTCGCTGACCAGGTACTTGGTCAGGTCCATGTTGTCCCGGGCCACGGCCAGCATCGGGCCGATGTTGCCGGCACGAATCGACATGGGCAGGTCAAGGAACGAGCCGTGCTTGAGGAACTTGGTGGTGAAACCGGCGTATGGCCCGAACAGCAGGGACTTCTTGCCATCCACCACGCGGGTGTCGAGGTGCGGCACCGACATCGGTGGCGAACCCACGGCTGCCTGGCTGTAGACCTTGGCCTGGTGGTGCTTGACCACTTCCGGGTTGTCGCAACGCAGCCACTGGCCGCTGACCGGGAAGCCGCCGAAGCCCTTGCTTTCCTCGATGCCCGAGGCTTGCAACAGCGGCAGGGCCGCGCCACCGGCGCCGAGGAACACGAACTTGGCGTCCACATCACGGGAGTTGCCGCTGTTGACGTCCTTGATGCTCACGGTCCAGCCGGCGCCGTTGCGCTTGAGGCCGGTGACGCGCTTGCTGTACTTGACCTGGGCATCCGGGGCGCTGGTCAGGTGCGAGAGCAACTGGTTGGTCAGGGCGCCGAAGTTGACGTCGGTGCCGTTCATCACGCGGGTGGCGGCGATTTTTTCGTCCAGCGGGCGGCCGGGCATCATCAGCGGCATCCACTCGGCCATCTCGCTGCGGTCTTCGGTGTAGTGCATGTCCGAGAACGCGTGGTGCTGGCTGAGGGTTTCAAAGCGCTTCTTGAGGAACGACACGCCTTTCTCGCCCTGTACGAAGCTCAGGTGCGGCACGGGGCTGATAAAGGATTTGGACGAGCCAAAGGTGCCTTTCTTGGTCAGGTAGGCCCAGAACTGCTTCGACACCTCGAATTGGGTGTTGATGTGCACGGCTTTCTTGATGTCGATGGAGCCGTCGGCGGCCTGCGGTGTGTAGTTCAGCTCACACAGCCCGGCGTGGCCGGTACCGGCGTTGTTCCACGGGTTGGAACTTTCCGCGGCACCCGAATCCATCAGCTCAACGACTTCCAGCTTGAGGCCGGGGTCGAGCTCTTTGAGCAGTACGGCGAGGGTGGCACTCATGATGCCCGCACCTACCAGTACTACGTCGACTGCTTCGTTATGCGCCATTTAACGCGTCTCCAAAATCTGCAGCACCAAATTGACGGCATGGCTGCCAGGAGTGACGGGGCGGTTCACGTGATGCCCCAGGTTACCCATGGCCAGGATCGCCATGTCCGATTCTTCGCAATTTATCGCAAGCGGACGCTGCCGACCGGGCCTGATCTGCGTATGAACGCATTTAAGGGCGCCTGTGGCAATTCGACTTATGGTCAAGCTCGTCCGATCGTGCAACCAAATCCGTAGCGGACAGGCTTCAAGCTCCGGTTCTTGAGGAGTGCTCGGTCCTGTGTGGTGGGGCTGTTCCAGACGCTGATGGTGCTTGTACAAACGCAAAACTATTCATTTGCTCGCCACACTCTTGTGAAGTTGTGAAAACCCGTTTTTTTCACGCTCTTTTGAAGACGTGAACCTCAAAAAAGGGCTGCCCCAGCCTGGCACCTGGCCCGAAATCACTGCCGGCAAGCGGCAAAACGGGCAAACAACTCAAGTGGCCGAGCGCATGGCAGCTCTGGCAGATTCGGGTAAAGACGATGGTTTGCAGAGAAAACAGCAAGCTCGCCAGCTTCACACGATCTGTGTGGGCGGCTCTCTGTGGGCGGTGCGGGGGAGCTAATACAAGTGCATTAGCGATGCTGCGAGGCCCGATCAGGAGACGTCCTTATAATCGGGGGGAGATTGTAGCGAAGAAATGCGCGCAAATGGACGTGTTTAATGACTTTTATTAGCAGTCTGGTCAGGAGGCCAACGCGTGCCGTGCCTGTGGCTGCGAAACCCGGGGGCTGACGCGCGCGCTGGCGGGCAGCGGACGGTGCATCCAGCTCAGGCGGGTCTCTTCGACTTCGACCCAGCCTTCACCGACGGGCGGCAGGCTGCACTGCTTGAAGGCCTGGCAGCAGCCTTGGGCGTCGAGCAGGGCGAAGTGGCGATGGCTGGCGTGGGAAAAGAACAAAGATTTGAGAAGGCGCATGGCTGTGTACCCGGTTCGTTACATGCTGCGAAGGTTGGCAGTCTGGCATGACATTGAGGTGACGGTTCTGTGTGAAAATTGTAATTTCGCCGACAGTTCAGGCGCCGTTCAGGAATTCTGGTGAGTGGCGAGCGCTCACCGTTATACTGGCGCCCTGTTTGCATCTAGTCCTGGAGAAATGAGTATGTTGCAACGCCTGTTGTTCGGTTTGATCACTGTGACCAGTTTGACCCTGGTTGGCTGCGCCCACAGCCCGCAACAACTCAGCCCGCAACCGAAAATCACCACCCAGCTGGCGCCTGTCGGCCATGGCCAGCCGGTGTCGGTGCGTGTGGTTGACGGTCGTCCGTCGCCGACCCTCGGCACCCGTGGCGGCCTGTACCCGGAAACCAGCGCCATTACGGTGACCGGTGCGGACGTGCTGCCCAAGCTGCAAGCCCAGGCCGAAGCGGCCGTGCGCCTGTTGGGCTTCACCCCTTCCAACTCGCCAGGTGCGCCACAACTGACCATCACCCTGGCCGAGCTGAAGTATCAGTCGCCCAAGGAAGGCCTGTACGTGACTGAAGCCACCATCGGCGCGACCTTCAAGTCCGACGTGACTGCCGGTACCCGTCGCTACAGCGGCCGTTACGGCGCATCCCTGGACCAGCGCTTCGGCATGGCGCCGAACCAGGAAACCAACACCAAGCTGGTCAGCGACGTGTTGAGCGATGCCCTGACGCGCCTGTTCAAGGACCCGAGCATCGGTTCGCTGCTCAGCTCGCAGTAACCGTCAGGCGGGCGCGGAGCGCCCCAGTCGGCATTCCTTTGCGGCGCGTGGGAACGATCAAAAAACCGGGCTCATCACTGAGCCCGGTTTTTTTACGCCTGCCGTTTTCATGCAGCCGTTTCGACATAAAAGTCCAGCACACTCACGCCAGTGAGCAAGTCCAGCTCCGGCAGGTCGGCATGTTGATGCCCGCCGAGGGCGCAATACACCAGCCAGTGGCGGTCCTGCACATTGAACGCGAGGCCGCCCACCAGGGCCTCTTGCTCATCACTTGGGGCAATCAGATACAGCCGATCCTGGTTCTGCGCGTGCAACATGACAAGCTCCCGGGCTTTCGAAGGGCAACAGAGTGGCTTGTTAAGGTGACGTTCAGGTGACGCTGTAAATTACTGGATACATTAGCCGTCAATGGGGAAGGAGTAATGACGCGCAGGCGGCGCATATCATTCAGGTTTGTATCTGGATTGATACCAAGACACTGATACATCGAGGTTTGCGATGTCGCTGACCGCACTACTGCTCAATTCCCTTGCCCTGTTACTGGCCTGCCCGGCGGCATGGCTGCTGTTTGTCACGCGCCTGCATGAACAGCGCGCGATGGCCCGCCTTGCCGCGCAAAGCGAACTGCGTGCCATTGATCAGCCGATGCTGTATCTGGACGTGTTGACGCAGCGTACCTATCGCCTGTTCTACCGGTTGGGGTTTGCCTGTCTGGGGCTGGCGTTGCTGGTGTCCTTTCTTAGTACCCGATTGTAGGAACACCCTAAAAACAACTGTGGGAGCGGGCTCGCTCGCGAAAGCGCGGTGTCAGTCAATACATGATTGGCTGATCCACCGCCTTCGCGAGCAAGCCCGCTCCCACATTGGGTTTGCGCTGTTGCTGGTACCGGGTTACAGGGCAATCCCGGCCTTGACCCGGTACTGATTCCTCACCGGCGTCGCGTATTGCAATACCAGATACGGCCGATGCTCGGCCGGGCACGCATTCAAGCGCCGCTCCCACTCTGCCTTTGCCTTGGCCAACTCGTCCGCCGGGAATACCTCGGCTGCGGTCGGTACCTGCAATTGCGGATCGGCATCGCTCCATTGGGCGTACGCCAGGTAATGCACCGGGAACAACCGATACCCACCCAGGATCTGCCGGTCCATTTCGATCGCCAACAGCTTGGTGTCTTCGAACGCCTCGGTGACCGGCGGCGCGAAGTTGACGTGTACCCGGCCCTTGTAGCCGGTGATGCCCAGGGCGATGCTCACGTCATCTTCCCCCGGCGCCTTGCTGTAGGTGCCGGTGGTGGCGCGGATGTACAGCTCGCGCGCCTTGGCTGCGTCGCACGGGTCGTATTCGTAGCTGATGGACACCGGCGTCAGGTTCAGTGACTGGATGACTTCGGCGAACGGCTCGTCCTTGCGGCTCATGTGGAACATCTTGAGGATCGCCGACTCGGTGCGATCATCCCCATCCTTGGCGCGGCCTTCGGCCTGGGCGATCCAGATCGACTGGCAGTCGTTGCGAATCGAATGGTTGATGTAGGCCGACAGCAACTGGTAGGCCGCCATCTTCTCTTTGCGCCCGGTGATCGAGCGGTGCACGATGAAACTCTTGTTCAGGCGCATCAGGTCGCTGACAAACGGCTTCTGCAGCAGGTTGTCGCCGATGGCGATGCGTGGCGTCGGCAGGCCGGCGTGATACACGGCGTAGTTGACGAAGGCCGGGTCCATCACGATGTCGCGGTGGTTGGCCAGGAACAGGTAGGCGCTGCCGGACTTGAACTGCTCCACGCCGGTATAGGTCACGCCGTCGGTTGCCCGCTCGATGGTGTGGTCGACGTAAAACTCGACTTTGTCCTGCAGCGTGGCCACGGTAGTGACGCCGGCGAACTCACGGCGCAGTTTATGAGCGATCATCGGCTTGAGCAGCCAGCCGAAGGCGCCGGCAAAGCGCGGGAAGCGAAAGTGGGTCAGGATGTCCAGAAAGGCCTTGTCACTGAACAGTCGGGCCAGCACTGCCGGGACTTCGCTGTCGTTGTAAGGTCGGATGGTATCGAATTCGCCCATCATGCTCTCTTGTTAGAAACGGCTAGGGTAAGTAAAGGTTTGGAACAATAAATATCAGGGCGTGGTCCGGGCAATTGGCCGGGACGAAAAATAGCCCTGTAAATAGACCGGCGATTATACGCACAAGTCACCTTGGAGACCGCGATGGAAGAGGAGTCGTACGAATGTCCTTATTGTGGAGAGGTAGTCACGGCGCTACTGGACCTGTCGGCGGGCGATCAGGAATATATTGAGGACTGCCCGGTGTGCTGCCGGCCCATTGTTTTCGAGCTGCAGGTTCATGACGACGAATGGATGCTAAACGTACGCAGCGAGAACGAATAAATAAAAGGTACGCCCATGCAGCGAATCTACGAGCCGGAAAACCTGATGGAAGGCGAGCTGCTGCAAGGCATGCTCGAAAGCGAGGGCATCACCGCGCACCTGGTGGGGCGCGATTTGCTCGGGGGTACCGGCGAACTGCCGATCTATGGCCTGCTGGCGCTGGCGGTGGAGAACGACCAGGCCGCCTACGCCCGCGAGCTGATCACCGCCTACAACGGTGCGCAACCACTGCCCGGTGATGAACCCGACAGCTTTCCCGACGTGCTGGTCTGTTAGGCTGTCGGCCAGTTTCTCCAAGAGTCGTGTTGCCCCATGTGTGGACGTTATGCCCTGTTTCGCTGGAACCCCGCGTTTGCTGCCTTGCCGGGCTTCCCGGCCGACCAGCAGGCCCAGTGGAACATCTCTCCCAATGACTCGGTGCTGATCCAGCGCCTGAGTGACGGCCAGCACACCCTGGCGCGGGCGCGCTGGGGCCTGACGCCGCCCTGGCTGACCGATCTCTCTCGTACACCGGCCCATGCCCGGGCGGAAACCCTTGCCGAACAGCCGATGTTTCGCGAAGCGTTTCGCCAGCGCCGCTGCCTGCTTCCGGCCAATGGTTTCTACGAATGGCGCGGCACCCAGCGCAAGCGCCCGTACTGGCTGACGCCGGGGGAGGGCAGCACGCTGTTCTTTGCGGCGATCTGGGAGGCGTATCCGGTGCAGGAGCAGGTTTGGTTGAGTACGGCGGTGGTGACCCAGGCGGCGCAGAGTCAGCGCCGACCGTTGATTCTGGATGCGGCGGGGCAGGCAGCCTGGCTGAACCCCGAGACCCCGCTGCACACCTTGCAGGCCTTGTTGGCCAGTGAACCCACCGCGTTGCGCGAGCGGGTGCTGGCCAATATGGTCAACGATCCGAAGCTGAATGGACCGGAGTGCCTGACGCCGGGTTGAGCGTTGTGTTGAATCGGCCGGCCTCTTCGCGAGCAAGCCCGCTCCCACATTTGATTGCATTTCAACTGAAGGAATGCGATCGAATGCGGGAGCGGGCTTGCTCGCGAAGGCGCCCGAAAGGGCGCCGCTTGACTCAAACCTTGAACTGATTGATCAACCGCCGCTGCTGCTCCGCCAGCTTGGTCAGGTCTGCGCTGGCCGCGCTCGACTCATCCGCTCCGCCGGCCACTTCATTGGCCACCTGTCCGATATTGATCACGTTACGGTTAATGTCCTCGGCCACCGCGCTCTGTTCCTCGGCGGCGCTGGCGATCTGGGTGTTCATGTCGTTGATCACCGACACCGCCCGGGTAATGGTCTCCAGCGCCTGAGCCGCCTTGGCCGCGTGCTGCACGCTTTCATCGGTGCGGTTCTGGCTGTCTTCCATCACTCGCACCACGTCGCGGGTGCCCTGCTGCAGTTGCTGGATCATGGCCTGGATTTCTTCGGTAGCCTTCTGGGTCTTCTGCGCCAGGTTGCGCACCTCGTCGGCCACCACCGCAAACCCGCGCCCTTGCTCACCGGCCCGTGCTGCTTCGATTGCCGCGTTGAGCGCCAGCAGGTTGGTCTGCTCGGCAATCCCGCGAATCGCCGTGAGGATGGCATTGATGTTCTCGCTGTCCTTGGCCAGCGCCTGCACCACACCGACCGCCTTGCCGATTTCCTCGGCGAGGGCGCCGATGGAGGTGGAGGTGTCGCGCACAATCTGCATGCCCTGGCTCGCCGCTTGATCAGCGTGGCTGGCGGCCTGTGCGGCCTGGGTGGCGTTGCGCGCCACGTCCTGTGCGGTCGCGGTCATCTCGTGCACGGCGGTAGCCACCTGGTCGATCTCGACCATTTGCTTGTGCACGCCCTGGTTGGTGCGAATCGCAATGTCGGCGGTGTGCTCCGACGAGTCGCTGACCTTCTGCACCGAACTCACCACCTGGGTAATCATCCCCTGCAACTTGGCCAGGAATGTATTGAAGCCGCTGGCAATCGCCCCCAGTTCGTCGGCGCGATCACTGGTCAGGCGCCGGGTCAGGTCGCCTTCGCCCTGGGCGATGTCATTGAGCATCGCCACCATTTGCTTGAGCGGCCGGGCAATCCCGTGGCCCACCAGCCAGATCACCAGCAAGCCAATGCCGGCGATCAGCAGACCGGCCACGGCCATGCCGAAAATATCGGTTTTGCGCTGGGCGTCGAGGTCGTGTTGCATCGCCTGCAAGTCCGCCATCACCGCGCTCAAGGGCAGTTGCAGCAACAGGGTCCAGCGGGCATCGGTCTGGCCGATGTTGAACGGCAGGAACAACTCGATATGCCCGTGTTCCTTATCCACGTCGTAACGCACTTCGCCGATCTTCAACTGGCCGAGGTTGGCCAGTTCGTTGCTGTCCAGCAGGTCGCTGGCCTTTTCCCCGAGCTTGCTGGCGTCCTTGGTGTAGGCCACCAGGCGGCCGTTGCTGGAAATCAGCGCCAACTCGCCAGCACCGTTGTACAAATTCTGATCAGCCTTGATGAGCATTTCCTGGATGAAGTTCACCGACAGGTCGGCGCCGACGATGCCCTGAAAGGTGCCGTCGATCATGATTGGTTCGATAAACGAGGCGAGCATCACCATCGCATTCCCTACTTTATAAGGGGCCGGATCGATGGCGCAGGGCTTTTTGCTTTCCTTGGAACACAGGTAGTACTCACTGGCGCGCACGCCGGTGGACAGGATGGTCTGGTCGGCCACGTCAGCCAGTTTATCCAGGCCCAGGCTGCCGTCGGCATTGCGGAACCACCACGGCAGGAAGCGGCCGTTGGTTTCGATGCCGACCACCGGGCTGTTCACGTAGGCAGCATCGTTGTGGTCGATGGCGTTGGCTTCCCAGCCTATATAGGCGCCGAGAATCTTCGGGTTACGCACCACGGTTTCGTGGATCAGGTTGATCAGTTGTTCACGGGAGACCGCCAGTTGCGGGTTGCCGTTGGCGTCTTTCATGCCCATCAGGGCGTTGGCGGTGGCCAGGCCCTTGGCCGTCACCAGCGGTGCTTCGAGTTCGCGCTGGATCAGCGTCGCCTGGGTTTGCGCCAGGGCGGTCAGGCGCTGCTCGATGATTTGTTCGAATTGACCCTGGGTGCGTTCCTGCACCATCTCCTGGGTGCGCGCCCCGGCGAACAAGGCATACAGCACCAACACCGCCACCACGCTCAGGACAATGGCCCCGGCCAGTGCCGCGACAGAAAATTGAATCGACTTGAACTTCATGACGGCTCCGAACGCAGGGGGAGATTGGCTGCTTGTGTATATCGGCCGCGGGCGGGGGAGACATGAGGGCCATTACCTCAAAATGGCTGTGCCGGATGGGCGAATGTCGTAAATGGAATGGTTGCCAGCGTTTGTGAATTTTTTGCGGCAGTGTGGGATGTATCTGAAATCAGGTGGCTATACGTCTGTTGTATCTGGCGTCGATACAATTGGCCGACTACGATACGCGCCATGTTTTCAGGGAGCAGGTTGATGAAAAAGACAGTGGCGGTATGTGCGTTGGGCGCGGCTTTGTTGCTCGCCGGTTGTCAGTCGGTCAACACCACCAGCGGCGGCGCCGTGGGCGTTGAGCGCAAGCAGTACATGTTCAGCATGTTGTCGAGCCAGGAAGTCGACCAGATGTATGCGCAGTCCTACCAGCAGACCCTGGGTGAAGCCAGCGGCAAGGGCCTGGTGGACAAGACCAGCGCCAACGCCAAGCGCGTGCAGGCGATTGCCAACCGCCTGATCGCCCAGGCGCCCACCTTCCGCCCGGATGCGGCGCAGTGGAAGTGGGAAGTGAACCTGATCAAAAGTGACGAGATGAACGCCAACTGCGGGCCTGGCGGCAAGATCTTTGTCTACAGCGCGTTGATCGACAATCTCAAGTTGACCGACGACGAACTCGCCGCCGTGATGGGCCATGAAATTGCCCACGCCTTGCGTGAACACGGCCGCGAAGCCATGTCCAAGGCCTACGGTATCGAAATGGCGAAGCAGGGGGCCGGTGCGTTGTTCGGCCTCGGTCAGGACAGCCTGGCGCTGGCCGATACCGTGGCCAACTACGGCATGACCTTGCCCAACAGCCGCAGCAATGAAAACGAAGCGGACCTGATCGGCCTGGAGTTGTCGGCGCGTGCCGGTTACAACCCGAACGCGGCGATTACCCTGTGGAACAAAATGGCCAAGGCTTCGGAAGGCTCGCCACCTGAATTCATGAGCACCCACCCTGCCTCCGACAGCCGGATCGCCTCGTTGCAGGCGGCGATTCCGAAGGTGATGCCGTTGTATCAGCAGGCGAAAAAATCCTGATTTATAAGGCTGAAATGCAAATCTGAATGTGGGGGCCCGGCTTGTGTGGGCGTCGGGCTTGCCCGCGATGCAGGCACCTCGGTGTGTCAGTTGCACCGAGGTGATGCTATCGCAGGCAAGCCAGCTCCCACAAAAGCCCAGCTCCCATATGGGGTTGCGTTTAGATCCAGCCACTGCTCTGCATGGCCTTGTACACCGCAACAATGGCCAGGATGAAGAATGCCGTAGCCGCCAGTCGACGAATCAGCGTCAGCGGCAATTTGTCCGCGGCAAAATTACCCGCCAGCACCACCGGCACGTTGGCAATCAACATGCCCAGGGTCGTGCCGATAATTACCAGCCACAGTTCCGGGTATTGCGCCGCGAGCATCACGGTAGCGATCTGGGTCTTGTCGCCGATTTCCGCGAGGAAGAATGCGATCAGCGTGGTCAGGAAGGGCCCGAACTTGCGGGAAGTGCTGGCTTCGTCATCGTCGAGCTTGTCGGGCACCAGGGTCCACAGCGCCGTGGCGCAGAAGCTCGCCGCGAGTATCCAGTGCAGCACCGCATCCGAGAAGAAACTCCCGAACCAGGCCCCTACGGCACCGGCGGCCGCATGGTTGGCCAGGGTCGCGGCGACGATGCCGGCGATGATCGGCCAGGGTTTGCGAAAGCGTGCAGCGAGAATGAGCGCGAGCAGTTGCGTCTTGTCGCCAATTTCGGCCAAGGCAACGATTGCGGTAGGGACGAGCAGAGAATCCAGCATCAGGTAAGTTCCAGGGGCGGGTCGACACGGCTATGACACGTACAGCCTTCCCGCCCCGGGTAAGGTGTTCGTGTCATAGGTCTTGTCAAACCCCGGTCCGTCTGTGCGGACTCCTGGGTCGCATACGCCATGGCCTGTTGACCAAGTATGTTGACGTATGCCGGACGAGCGTGGAGCTCGTGGGAGACTACTCCCCTAGGACGGAGCGGATTCTGCCTAGGCAAAATCCATTCGGCAAGCCTTCTTTTGGAAAAAGATCTCAGCCGCGCTTGGCACGGTAAATGCGAAAACCCTGACCTTCTGCCTTGATTGCGCACACGCCAAGATGCTCTTCAATCAGCGGCTGATACTTCAGGAAGCTGTTGGCGACCAAGCGAAGTTCGCCGCCTTTTGCCAGATGTTTGGCCGCTTTTCGCAGCAGGTTCTCGGTGGCGAAATAATCGGTGTGCACCCCGACGTGGAACGGCGGGTTGCTCAGAATCGCGTTCAGATTCATCGGAGCAGCGTCGATGCCATCACCGGTCAACACCTCGGCTTCCAGGCCATTGGCCGCCAGTGTCAGGCGACTGCTGGCAGCGGCAAAGGCATCCACGTCGAGCATTGTCACCGTGTTATGCGGGTAGCGACGCTTGACCGCTGCCCCGAGCACACCCGCGCCACAACCGAAATCCAGCAAGTGACCGCTCGGCAACTTGTCCAGATGCTCCAGCAGCAATGCGGTACCGCGATCCAGCCGACCGTGGCTGAACACGCCCGGCAGGCTCACCACCTTGAGCGGGCCCTCAGCCAGCGGCACCTCGAACACCTGCGCCAGGCTCTCCAGTTCTACCGGCTCGGGGGCGTTGGCCACCGTCACCAGCCACAACTGGCAGTGCCGCGCGTTGTCGAGCTTGCGCGGCTTGCCGAACGGGTTCAGTTGCTTGGCCGCGCTTTCGATGCCGCCTTTCTTCTCCCCCACCAGGTACAACTCCTTGCCGGGCAAACGCGCCGCCACGGCATTGAGCAGGTAGTCGGTGAGGTCCTTGGACTTGGGCAGGAACACCACCGCGGTCTCGAACGAACGCTCGGGCACGTTCACACCGAACTGGCTGCGCTCGGCAAAACGTGCGTCCAGTGCGGCCTGGTCGCCGGCGTGCCAGCTCCAGCCATGGGCATTGGGCAGGCGGCCCAGCAGGTCGTCGGCGGGCAAGCCCACCAGCAGCACGTCGCCTTGAAAAAGTTCGGCCTGGCGAAGCAGTACTTCACTGCGCGGATCCATGGTCTGCTCCTTGAAAAGGGGCGCAGTTTATCAACTGACGACACGCAGCGGGGCGCCGCTGAAAAAGCCCTGAGCGTTTTCGATCAATTGGCCGACGATCCGCTGCCGCGCTTCGCGACTGCCCCATGCATTGTGTGGCGTAACGATCAACCGCGGGATATCGCCAGCCAGCAGCGGGTTGCCGTTCACCGGCGGTTCCACGCTCAATACATCGGTCGCCGCGCCGCCCAGGTGCCCACTGCGCAAGGTATCGGCCAGGGCCTGTTCGTTGATCAAGCCACCACGGGCGGTGTTGACGATAAACGCGCCGGGCTTGAGCAAGGCGAGTTCACGGGCACCGATAAAGTCGCGGGTGTGTTCGTTGAGCGGGCAGTGCAGGGTCAGCGCGTCGACCTGCGCCAGCAACTCATCCAGCGGCACGCGATCGGCGCGGGCCGGACGGCCTGGAATGGCACCCAGGATCACGCGCATGCCAAAGGCTTCAGCCAGGCGCGCAACGGCACCGCCCAATTCACCATGGCCCAGCAGGCCGAGGGTTTTGCCTTCCAGCTCGACGATCGGATAGTCCAGCAGGCAGAACTGCTTGGCTTGTTGCCAGTGCCCCGCCTGCACATCCCGTTGATAGTCGTTCAGGCGCGTCGCCAGGTTCAGCAGCAGCATGATCGTATGCTGCGCCACCGATGGCGTGCCGTAACCCTGGCAATTGCTCACGGTAACGCCGTGGGCGCGGGCGGCAGCGAGGTCGACGTTGTTGGTGCCGGTGGCGGTCACCAGGATCAGCTTCAGCTCGGGGCAGGCCGCCAGGGTCTCGGCATTCAGCGCGATCTTGTTGCTGATGGCCACCTGCGCGCCTTGCAGGCGTTCGATAATGTTTTCGGGTGTGGTCTGCTGGTGCAGGCTCAGTTCGCTGAAGAGTGCCTGCAACCCGCTGAGGTCCAGGTCCCCGAGGTCCAGGGAAGGGTGATCAAGGAAGACGGCGCGGCGATTGTTCGTCATCAACTGTACCTTTTGCGGCGGGATTCGAAGGCGTAATCTGCCGAGCCTATCAGATGAAATAATCAGTTACTTCCTGGAGTGTGCATGTACCTCACCGAGTTCTTGACCGTGGCACTGATTCACCTGTTGGCGGTGGCCAGCCCTGGCCCGGATTTCGCCGTGGTGGTACGTGAAAGCGTGACCCATGGCCGACGGGCCGGCACCTGGACGGCGTTGGGCGTCGGTTCGGCGATTTTCCTGCACGTGGGGTATTCGCTGCTGGGCATCGGCTTGATCGTGTCCCAGTCCATCGTGCTGTTCAATGCGCTGAAATGGGCGGCGGCGGCCTACCTGCTGTACATCGGCTTCAAGGCCCTGCGCGCCCAGCCGGCCAAGCCTGCCAGTGAAGAAGACCTGCACCTGGAAGCGGGCGAGCGCACCGCCCGTGGTGCGTTTACCTCAGGGTTTGTCACCAATGGCTTGAACCCCAAGGCCACGCTGTTCTTCCTGTCGCTGTTCACCGTGGTGATCAATCCCCACACGCCGTTGGCGGTCCAGGCCGGTTACGGCGTGTACCTGGCCGTGGCGACCGCGATCTGGTTTTGCCTGGTGGCCATGCTGTTCAGCCAGCAACGCGTACGCGCCGGTTTTGCACGCATGGGCCACTGGTTCGACCGCACCATGGGCGCGGTGCTGATTGCCATCGGTGTGAAGCTGGCCTTTACCAGCATGAAATAAGCCGGATGCTGGCTCAAAGCTAGCATTCATTGGGTTCTGCAAATCATTCCTTTGGCTGATTTGGCTGAAACATAAGCGCTCTAAAGTGCAGATGTTTCAGCCAAGACCGTGCAGTCAGATAAGGGATTCGTATGTTGCAGACTCGTGTTATCCCGCCCGCCGAAGGCGCCTACCAATACCCGCTGTTGATCAAACGCCTGTTGATGTCCGGGACACGCTACGAGAAGACCCGGGAAATCGTCTACCGCGACCAGTTGCGCTACACCTATCCCACCCTGATCGAGCGTGTCGCCCGCCTGGCCAATGTGCTGACCGAGGCCGGGGTCAAGGCCGGTGACACCGTGGCCGTGATGGACTGGGACAGCCACCGCTACCTGGAATGCATGTTTGCCATTCCGATGATTGGTGCGGTAATCCACACCATCAACGTGCGCCTGTCCCCGGAACAGATTCTGTACACCATGAACCACGCCGAGGACCGCTTTGTACTGGTCAACAGCGAGTTCGTGGGGCTCTACCAGGCCATTGCCGGCCACCTCACCACCGTCGACAAAACCCTGCTGCTCACCGACGGCGCGGACAAAACCGCCGAATTGCCGAACCTGGTGGGTGAGTACGAAACATTACTGGCGGCGGCGAGCCCCCGCTATGACTTCGAGGATTTCGACGAAAACTCCGTCGCCACCACCTTCTACACCACCGGCACCACGGGCAATCCCAAGGGCGTGTACTTCACCCACCGCCAACTGGTGCTGCACACCATGGGCGTGGCGACCATCATGGGCAGCGTCGACAGCGTGCGGCTGTTGGGCACCAACGACGTCTACATGCCGATCACCCCGATGTTCCACGTGCACGCCTGGGGCCTGCCGTATGTGGCGACCATGCTCGGCCTGAAGCAGGTTTATCCAGGCCGCTACGACCCCGAATACCTGGTGGAGCTGTGGCGCAAGGAGAAGGTCACCTTCTCCCATTGTGTGCCGACCATCCTGCAAATGGTGCTCAACGCCAAGGCCGGCCAGGGCGTGGATTTCGGCGGCTGGAAAATCGTCATCGGTGGCAGCGCCCTCAATCGCTCACTGTATGAAGCCTCCAAGGCCCGCGGGATCCAACTGACAGCGGCGTACGGCATGTCCGAGACCGGGCCGCTGGTGTCCTGCGCCCATCTCAATGAAGAACTGATGGCCGGCACCGAAGACGAACGCACCACCTACCGCATCAAGGCCGGCGTGCCCGGCCCATTGGTGGAAGCGGCGATCATCGATGGCGAGGGCAACTTCCTGCCCGCCGACGGTGAATCCCAGGGCGAGCTGGTGCTGCGCGCGCCATGGCTCAGCGAAGGCTATTTCAACGAGCCGCAGAAGGGCGCCGAGCTGTGGGCCGGCGGCTGGATGCACACCGGCGATGTGGCCACCCTCGATGCCTTCGGCGTGATCGATATCCGCGACCGCATCAAGGACGTGATCAAGACCGGCGGCGAGTGGATCTCCTCCCTGGCGCTGGAAGACCTGGTCAGCCGTCACCCGGCGGTACGCGAAGTAGCGGTGGTGGGGATTGCCGACCCGCAGTGGGGCGAGCGCCCGTTTGCGTTGCTGGTGGTGCGTGATGGCCATGTGATAGGGGCCAAAGAGCTGAAGGAACATCTCAAGCCGTTTGTGGAATTGGGCCACCTGAGCAAGTGGGCGATTCCAAGCCAAATCGCCGTTGTTACGGAAATTCCCAAGACCAGCGTCGGCAAGCTCGACAAAAAACGTATCCGTGTCGACATCATTGAATGGCAGGCCAACAACAGCACCTTCCTTTCCACTCTCTGACGCTGCTTGCCGTGCCCTCGCGGGCACGGCAGCGCTCTAGTCCAAGCCTTCACTTGTGATTTGCCAATTTTCAGCCATCCTTCCGTCGCTGACCTTCGTCAGCATGGCGAAAAGGACTGTGGCAGACGGGTTGGTGATGCAAATCACACTTTAGAGGGATCAAGCGGTACCCCCTGCTGGCTATAGTTCATCCCAGAGTTTTTCAAGGTGCGGTGCTGTGAACCTGGCGGGTTCATCTGTTCGCCCGGCATTGGAATCGTTGTATTCCGGCCGTTACAAGCCCTTAGAAACGACTCACTGCCATAACAATAATGCACATGGAGTAGCGTCGATGATCTCAGCACACCAGTTCTGGCGCCGGGCAAAACTGCCTTTGGCCGTCAGCCTCGCCTCTACGCTCGCCGGGCCTGCATTCGGCGTCAGTTTCAACATCGGTGAAATCGAAGGCAGCTTTGACTCGTCCCTGTCGGTCGGGGCCAGTTGGTCGACGGCGGGTCGCAATAAAGACCTGATCGGTGCCAACAACGGTGGCAGGGGGTTGTCGCAAACCTCGGATGACGGTCACCTGAACTTCGACAAAGGTGATTCCTTCTCGAAGATCTTCAAAGGCATTCATGACCTTGAGTTGAAATACGGCGACACCGGCGTGTTTGTCCGGGGCAAGTACTGGTATGACTTCGCGCTGCAAAACGAAGACCTGGACTTCAAGAATGTCAGCAACAACAACCGCAAAGAGGGCGCCAAGTCTTCTGGCGGGCAGATTCTCGATGCATTCATCTATCACAACTACACCATTGCTGATCTGCCAGGTAACGTGCGGTTCGGCAAGCAGGTGGTGAGTTGGGGTGAAAGTACCTTTATTGGTGGCGGTATCAACTCCATCAACCCGATCGACGTGTCCGCATTCCGTCGTCCCGGGGCCGAGATCAAGGAAGGCCTGATCCCGGTCAACATGTTCTATGTGTCGCAGACGCTGACCGATAACTTGTCGGCAGAAGCGTTCTATCAGTTGGAGTGGGACCAGACGGTGACCGACAACTGCGGGACGTTCTTCTCGCAGCCGGATGTGGTTTCCGATGGTTGTAACAACAACCTGCGGGTGCTGAACAAGCGCTCGACCATTCCAGGCGCTGCACTGCCTACCCTCAACGCCCTGGGCGTGGATGTGAACAACGAAGGTGTGCTGGTGCGCCGTGGGCCGGACCGTGACGCCCGCGACAGCGGCCAGTTCGGCGTGGCGATGCACTACAACTTCGAGCCGCTGGATACCGAATTCGGCGCCTACTTCATGAACTACCACAGCCGTGCGCCGATCTTCAGCGCCCAAGGTGCGCCAGCATCGGCCTATACCCGGCCTTTGGGGCCGCTGGGTGCGCTGCGGCCGCTGATTGTTGCGGGCAGTTCCAACTACTTCATTGAGTACCCTGAAGACATCCGCCTGTACGGCTTGAGCTTCTCCACCACGCTGCCTACCGGTACTGCCTGGAGCGGTGAGTTGAGCTATCGGCCAAATGCCCCAGTACAGCTCAGCACCACCGACATTCTTTATGCGGGTGTCACGCCGATTCCGGGCTACGGGAATGCCTCGGTGCTGAAGGGCACGCCAGGGCAGGATCTGCATGGCTACAATCGCAAAGAAGTGACGCAGTTCCAGACCACCTTTACGCACTTCTTTGATCAGGTCATGGGCGCCAGTCGTTTGACCACGGTCGGTGAAATTGGCGTGACCCACGTCGGTGGCCTGGAAAGCAAATCCGACGCACGTTATGGCCGAGATCCGGTCTTCGGTCCTGGCACGCTGCCAGGCGGGTTCTGTAACGCCCTTAACAACTCGACGGCCAACGGCGCCGGTCTGCCGAACGCCGCTGGCCTGAACACCAACTGCAACAACGACGGCTACACCACGGCCACCTCCTGGGGCTATCGCGCTCGTGCCATCTGGGAGTACCCGGACGTCTTCGCCGGTGTAAACCTCAAGCCCAACGTGGCGTGGTCTCATGACGTCAAAGGCTACTCGCCAGGTCCTGGCGGCAACTTTGAAGAGGGGCGCAAGGCCGTCAGCCTGGGTGTCGATGCCGAGTACCAGAACACCTACACCGTCAGCCTCAACTACACCAACTTCTTTGGCGGCAAATTCACCACGGTGGATGACCGTGACTTTATCGCCTTGAGCGCTGGCGTGAACTTCTAAGCACACTCTCTTTAAGCAGTATGTTTTAAGGAAGAACCAGAACATGAAAATAACTAAAAATCTGTTGCAGGTGGGTGTGCTGGGGCTGTCGATCATGGCGGGTAGCGTCATGGCGGCGGTCTCGGCGGATGAAGCCGCCAAGCTCGGCACGACCCTGACCCCGATGGGCGCCGAAATGGCCGGTAACGCGGCCGGCACCATCCCTAAATGGTCGCCGCTGCCCACCAACGCCGGTGCCGTGGATGCCCGTGGCTTCCTGGCCAACCCGTACGCCAGCGAACAGCCGCAATTCACCATCACCGCGCAGAACGTCGAGCAGTACAAGGACAAGCTGGCGCCGGGGCAGTACGCGATGTTCAAGCGCTACCCCGACACCTTCAAGATGCCGGTCTACCCGACCCATCGCGGCGCCACGGTGCCAGCTGATGTGTTCGCCGCCATCAAGAAAAACGCCACCAGCACCAACCTGGTGTCCGGCGGCAACGGCCTGGAAAACTTTGAAACCGCCGTACCGTTCCCGATTCCGAAAAGCGGCGTTGAAGTGATCTGGAACCACATCACCCGCTATCGCGGCGGCAGCGTGACCCGCCTGGTGACCCAGGCCACGCCGCAAACCAACGGCTCGTTCAGCCTGGTGTATTTCCGTGATCAGTTCGTGTTCCGCGACAAGATGAAGGACTACGACCCGAAAAACCCGGGCAACATCCTGTTCTACTTCAAGCAGCAAGTGACTGCGCCGGCACGTCTGGCCGGTGGTGTGCTGCTGGTGCACGAAACCCTCGACCAGGTGAAAGAGCCGCGTTCGGCGTGGGTCTACAACGCCGGCCAGCGTCGTGTGCGCCGGGCACCGCAAGTGTCGTATGACGGCCCGGGTACCGCCGCCGACGGCCTGCGTACCTCCGACAACCTCGACATGTTCAACGGTGCACCGGACCGCTACGACTGGAAACTGGAAGGCAAGAAGGAACTGTACATCGCCGAAAACAGCTACAAGCTTGACGATCCGAAGCTCAAGTATGTCGACATCATCAAGGCCGGCCACATCAATCAGGACCTGGCGCGCTACGAGCTGCGCCGTGTGTGGCATGTGGTTGCAACCCTGAAGGAAGGCCAGCGCCACATTTACGCCAAGCGTGATTTCTTCATCGACGAAGACACCTGGCAAGCCGCGGTCATCGACCACTACGACGGTCGTGGCCAGCTGTGGCGCGTGGCTGAAGCCCATGCCGAGAACTACTACGACAAGCAAGTGCCGTGGTACGCCCTCGAAACCCTCTACGACCTGCAGTCCGGCCGCTACCTGGCACTGGGCATGAAGAACGAAGAGAAACAGGCCTATGACTTCGGTTTCACCGCCACCACCAGCGACTTCACCCCGGCGGCTCTGCGCCAGGATGGTGTTCGCTAACTTGCTGTAAACGAGGCCGCATCCTCGAAGAAGCCCCGACTGGTTCGGGGCTTTTTTTTGCGCGACCACGGTGGCGAGGGAGCTTGCTCCCGCAGGGATGCGT
The DNA here is from genome assembly GCF_013386245.1 of Pseudomonas sp. 21615526. Classification (NCBI taxonomy): domain Bacteria; kingdom Pseudomonadati; phylum Pseudomonadota; class Gammaproteobacteria; order Pseudomonadales; family Pseudomonadaceae; genus Pseudomonas; species Pseudomonas sp. 21615526. Next base: position 44,085 of record NZ_JACAOM010000012.1, read on the forward strand.
AGCAGCCCCAAAAACGGGAGCGCTGCGCACTCCAGCGGGAGCAAGCTCCCTCGCCACAGAGTGTCGGTCGTTACAGAAGAAGTCCGGATATTTTTTGTTGTAGTCTTTTTCAGACAAATGTTGCAAAGATCTACAAAGCTGCCGCTTTTACCGCTAGTCTGCGGACATCTGCAATGCCGACAACAGCCTTCTACAAGAGCCCGGCGATGACTGATCTGTCCCGAATTCAAGGGCCTGCCAGCGCGGTAATTCCGACCCTGGAAGGTCGCTTCTATCGACCCCCACTGCCTGACGGCTACGTGTTGCGACCGCGCCTGTGCGAACGGCTGAGTGAAGGGTTGGCCGGGCGTCTGTTGCTGGTCAGCGCCCCGGCCGGGTTCGGCAAGAGTTCGCTGGCGGTGGAGTTCTGCCAGAGCCTGCCGGCCCACTGGCAAAGCCTGTGGTTGGGGCTAAGTCCCCGGGACAACGACCCGGGACGTTTTCTTGAACGCCTGCTCGACGGTTTGCAGCAATACTTCCCGCAGTTGGGCGCCCAATCCCTGGGCCTGCTGAAAATGCGCCAGCGTCACCAACCCTTCGCCTTTGAAGAATGGCTCGACGGCCTGCTGGATGAACTGACGGTGCACCTGTCGACCCAGGCGCCGCTGTTGCTGGTGCTGGATGACTACCATCTGGCCCAGGGCCCGGTACTCGACCGCTGCCTGCAATTTTTCCTCAATCACCTGCCCGACGGCCTGCTGGTGCTGGTCACCAGCCGCCAGCGTCCCGACTGGCACCTGGCCCGCCTGCGCCTGTCCCGGCATTTGCTGGAACTGCACGAGCAGGACCTGCGCCTGACTCACGGCGAATCCCTGGCCCTGCTGGATCGCCACAGCAGTTCATTGCGTGGTGAAGCCCTGGATAACCTGATCCGGCGCAGCGAAGGCTGGGTGGCCGGCCTGCGTTTCTGGCTGCTGGCGGCTTCCGAGGCCGGCAGCGAAGGTACGCTGCCCCAGGGTTTGCACGGCGGGGAAGGGCTGATCCGCGATTACCTGCTCGAAGAAGTCATCGACTGCCTGCCCTCGGAAGTCCAGGCGTTCCTCTACGACACCGCGTCCCAGGAGCGCTTTTGCAGCGAGCTGTGCGACGCCGTGCGCGAGGCCCACGACAGCACGGAAATCCTGCGCTACCTGCAAGCCCACCAGGTATTCCTGGTGCCGCTGGACGAGCAGGGCCATTGGTACCGTTATCACCATCTGTTTTCCGACCTGCTGCGCACCCGGCGCGCGAGCAATGCCGTGTTGCCGGCAGCCAGCCTGCACCTGCGGGCCTGCCGCTGGTTCAATGCCCAGGGCTTGATCGACGAGGCAGTGGAGCAGGCGCTGCGTGCGGGCCACCTGGATGTGGCGGCAAACCTGGTGCAGAACCTGTCCGAAGAGCAACTGCTGGCGGAGCAGAATGTCGGCATGCTGCTGCGCTGGAAAATGGACTTGCCCGACAGTTTGCTGATGAGTACGCCACGCCTGATCGTGCTCTACAGTTGGGCGTTGGGCCTGGCCTGCCAGCTGGATGCGGCGCAGGAACTGGCCAGCCACCTCAGCCGTTTTTTACCGGCCCCGTCGGCCACCGCGCAAAAGTCGATGCTGGCGCAATGGCTGGCCCTCAGCGGGATTATTGCCCGGGGCCGTGGTGATCGTGAGCTGACCCAGTCGTATTGCAGCGAGGCCCTGGAAAGCCTGCCGCACAAACGCTATGGCCAGCGGTTGATGTGCCTGTCGACCCTGTCCAACCTGGCCATTGTCGACGCCGACCTGTGGCGCGCCCGCGGCCTGAACCGCGAATCCCTGGAGTTGGCGCAGCGGGTCGGCAATCCATTGTTTGAAGCGCTGGCCCATTACGACCGAGCGCGTGTACTGCAGGCCCGTGGCGAGATCCTGCGGTCGCTGGATGAAGTGCGCCAGGGCCTGCAACGTTTGCAAGGCCTGGCGCCGCAACGCCTGTACGCAGTGCGCGCGCGCCTGGCGTTGTACGAAGGCTATTTGCTGCTGATGCGCTGCCAGCCTGAAGCCGGGCTCGCTCGGCTGCGTGCCGGATTGACGGAGGCGCGAGCCTGTCGGGATATCAGCGTGTTGATCGGCCACTGTGTGATCGCCAGCTTCGAAGGTCGCCGTGGCGACTTCTCCGTGGCCTTTGCCGAATTGGCCGAGGCCGAGCGCTTGATGCATATCTGGGACGTGCCGCCGATTTTCTATCTGGCGATGATCACCCTGGTCAAATGCGAGCTTTGGCTGGCTCAGGGCCGCACCGACCTGGCCGATGCCTGGCTGACGCGGCTGGGGCAAACCTACAACGGTGAACAGGCCGCTGCCGCACCGGAGTTCCACCCGCACCTGCCGCAACATATCGAGTTGCAACAGGCGGCACTCGACGCCATCCGTCATCAGCCGGCGGCTTCACTGCAACGGCTCGATGAACTGGCACGCCAGGCCCATAACAGCGGCCGGCAGATGATCAGCCTGATGGCGCTGACCCAGCAGGCACTGTTACTGCTGGACGGTGGCCAGGAAGCCCAGGCCCGCCCGGTGTTTGCCCGCGCGCTTGAAGCGGCTGCCGGTGGCGCGATGCAACCTTTCCAGCGCCTGTTGGAACGCTATCCCGAGTGGACGCGGGAGCATCTGTCTCGGGATCCCCATGGACTGATGAACCAGGGCCTGCTGGCACTCTTGCCGGATGTTGCAGTAGTTGAAACCCCACACACACTGGAGACCCTGAGCGCCCGTGAACTGGCGGTGCTGCACCTGATCGCACAGGGTTGTTCAAACCAGGAGATCAGCAATCAGCTGTTTATCTCCCTGCACACCGTGAAAACCCACGCCAGCCATATCAACAGCAAGCTCGGGGTGGAGCGGCGCACACAGGCGGTGGCGCGGGCGCAGGAGATGGGATTGCTGGGGTAGAAACCTGGATCAATGGGATCGAAAGCCCCAGACGATTTCCACCACGCGGGCTGCCACCAGTACATAGATCAGGATAAGCAGCAGCTGAAGGACCAGGTGATAACGCAGCTTGGCGAGCCGGCGGATGCCATCGCTCACATTCAGCACCATCAGCAAGCTTGAGACCACGATCAAGCCCCACCCGGCCACGCTTGACGCCAGGATGCCGAGGAACAGTTCATGTTTCCCGGCCAGTGCGTTGGTGCCCGCAGCAAACAACAGCGCGCATACCAGCAGGTTCTTCACATTGTCGAAGACCTGGGTGCTGAAGTCATTCTCCAGCAGTTGCTGATACCACTTCCAGAATGTGCGCATGGCTCGATCCCCCGGATCAATGTTTACCGCACGGCGGGGCACTCACTCGATGACTTGTCGGCGGCCTGGCTGAGCAGCGCGGCAAACCGCTTGACGTTGTTTTGCTGCGCGATCACCAGGTCATCAATGGTCGGGCCGGATGGCGACTGCACCACCGTGCGACACGTCAGCGGCGTGCGTTCGTCCGTGCCCGTCTGGCGAAGCCGCCATTTGACGTCGAGCAGGGCGTACTGCCCGGGGATCGAGTCAAAGCGCTGGACCTCAATGCGCACCGCCAGGTTTTTCCGGCTGCTGGCGAGTTGATCCACCAGCGCGCTGCGCAACTCATCCACCAGGCTGGCAGCCCACCATTGCGTCTCGAGAATGGCCACGCCGCTGTCACCCTGGCGGATGACAATCTGCGGCCGGTCGACCTGTGGCGGGACCGTGATGCTTTCAATCCGGATCTCGCCCCCCGCGGTCAATGACGCATTGCTGCGCTGCACCGGCGTCAGGGTATGAAATTGAATGGGCTCACTGCGGCACGCCGTCAGCAGCAGCAACCCGGTGAGCAGCGTGATCTTCAGCGGCAAAGCCATGGTGGTTGCTCCTGTGGTCATTTGCGCGGTGGCCCTTGCAGGTCGGAGGGCGCGGCGTTGTCGGGGCGACCGCGAATCAGCGATTCGGGATGGCGTGCCAGGTAGTCCGACAGCTCTCGCAGGGAGCGCGACATGCGGCTCAGTTCGTCCAGGGTCTGGGTCAACTGTTCCCGTTGCGGCGAATCCTCGGCCAGGGTCGAACTGGCGGATTGCAGGGTTTTACTCACGTCGGCCAGCGTGTTTTGCACCCCCGGCAGTGTCTTGGCGTTGAACTGGCCGAGACCCTTGCGCAGTTCCACCAGGCTGCCGTCGAGGTTGCCGGCAATTCGCTCGATCGGCAGCTGGTTGATCTTGTTGACGATGCCTTCGAGTTTTTCCTGCAGTTGTTCCAGGTTGCCGGGGATGGTCGGAATACTGACGGGGCGCAGGTTCGGGTCAAACACGACTTTGTCGGCCTTGGGGAAGAAGTCCAGGGCGATATAGAGCTGGCCAGTGAGCAGGTTGCCGCTGCGGGCCTGGGCGCGCAGGCCGTGTTCGATGAAGCTGCCTATCAGGCGCACACCGCCGGCTTCGTCGTTGGGGTCATGCTTCAAGACCGTGAGCATTTTGGTGTTGGCTTCGCCGAGGCGCTGCGGGTAGATCACGATGCCGACGTTGACCGGGAAGCTGCGTTTTTTCTCGTCGAAATCCAGGTTGATCGACACCACTTTGCCGAATTCGATACCCAGGAACTCCACTGGCGCACCCACCGTAAGCCCGCGCAAGGCCTGGTCGAACCGCAGGTTCAGGTATTGCGCCTTGCCATTGGGCGGGGCCAGCGCGGTTTGCTGGTCGGCGAACAGTTCATAGGAGTGTTCTTCGTCGGCCGGCTTGTCGTTGGGGCTGTAGGGCGGGGCGAGGAAGGCGATGCCGCCCACCAGCATGGACGACAAGGATTCGGTTTTCAGCGCAAACCCGTTGGCGCCGACACTCACATCAATCCCGCTGGCGTTCCAGAACCGGGTGTTCTCGGTGACGTAGGCGTCATTGGGTGCATGCACGAACACGTCGATGTTCACGCCCTTGCCATCAGCGTCCAGGGCATAGGCCACCACCTGGCCAACGGGAATCTTGCGGTAGTACACGGGGGAGCCGATATCCAGCGAACCCAGGTCCTGGGTGTGCAGCGTGAAGCGCTTGCCCGGTTCGCCATAGGTAATGGGCGGCGGGTTTTCCAGGCCGGTGAACCGGTTGGCGCGGGTATCGGACTGGCCGATATCGGCGCCGATGTAATCCCCGGAGAGCAGCGTGTCGATACCGGAAACGCCGCCGGCACCGATACGTGGGCGCACCACCCAGAACTGCGAGTCTTCACGGGTGAAGCTTTCAGCCTGTTTGGACAGTTTGATCGTGGCGTTGACGCTTTTCTGATCGTCGCTCAACTCCACATCAGTCACCTGGCCGATCACCACGTTGCGGTATTTCACGTCGGTCTTGTTGGCGGTCAGGCCGCTGCCGGTCTTGAAGGTAATGGTAATGCTCGGCCCTTGCTGAAGGATGCTGTGCACCACCAGCGAAATGCCCACCAGCACCGCGACAATCGGCACGATCCACACCAGCGAGACGCTGAAGCGCCGCGTCTTGATCGCAGGCGAGCCCGCAGGCTGCGGTTTGTCAGTGGTTTGCGACGCCATCCGGCATCTCCTCGTTGTGTGGGTTTTCCCAGATCAGGCGCGGGTCGAAACTCATGGCCGAGAGCATGGTGAAAACCACCACCAGGCCAAAGAACAGAATGCCCAGGCGCGGCTCGATGGTGCCCAGGGCCTGGAACCGCACCAGGGCGGCCACCAAGGCCACCACGATCACATCCAGCATCGACCAGTAGCCAATCACTTCGACGAAGCGAAACAGCTTCGAGCGCTCCTTGCGCGCCCACTGGTTATTGCGCTGCACGGTGACCAGCAGCAACGTCAATGCGACGAACTTGATACCCGGCACCGCGATGCTGGCGATGAAAATGATCAGGGCGATGTCCCAGGCGCCGTGCTGCCAGAACTCCAGCACGCCGCTCATGATGGTGCTGTCGGCGCCCGAGCCGAGCATCGAGGTGTTCATCACCGGCAGTAAGTTGGCGGGCACGTAAAACGCCAGCGCCGTCAGCATATAGGCCCAGGTACGGGTCAGCGAATGGACCTTGCGCCGGTGCAGCGGCGCGCCGCAACGCTCGCATTCGTCGGGCGCGGTGCTGACGTCGCAAGCCTGGCCGCAGCTGTGGCACAGGCACAGGTTCAGCTCGCTGGCGGTCGGTGGACGGCTCATAAAATGTCCCACAGGTCGCGAATATCACGCCCGGCAATGCGGATCAGCAACAGGCTGAGGGCGGCCAGGGCAAACAGGCCGGTGCCGGGCAACACATCCAGCATGCCGGCGAGTTTGAACACCGCCACCATGGCGCCCAGCAGGCAGACTTCGAGCATGCTCCAGGGCCGAAGCGCTTCGAGCCAGCGCATGCACAGCTTGAACGCCGGCGAGCGTTGGCCCTTCATCGCAAAGCCCAGCACCCAGATCAACAGCAGCAACTGGAACACCGGCGCGATGATGATGGAAATCGCCGCCACCAGCGCGATGAAGGTGATCGGGCCCTGGGCCAGTGCGACCACCGAATCCCATAACGTGGCGCTGCTTTTCAGGCCTTGCAGGCTGATGCTCATCACCGGGTAGAAGTTGGCGAAAATCCACAGCACGGTGGCGGTCAGGGTCAGGGCCAGGCGTTGTTCCACCGACAGCCCGTTATAACGCTGGAGTACGCCTGCGCAGCGGGTGCAAAGGGTCTTCTGATGTTTGGCGAGCGTGACTTTTTCGTACACGCAATCGCAGTGTTCGCAGATGATCAATGGGCTGAGGGTCGCCATAAGTCCCACTCCATGCGCTATACGTTGCGCGTTGTATGACTGGCGCCAGAGTAGCTTAGCAGTTGCCGGGTTTGACAGCCGTGCGCTCGCGAGCGCTTTCGGATCGGGTGCAGGGTCGAACATACTGTGCGCCAGAATGCAGTACAAAAGAGTGTGCCTTTGAATTTGCAGGAATACCCATGAATATTCAGTCTCCCGCGCTGATCCGCGAAACGTTCCCGGTAGGCCCGTTGCAGTGCAACTGCACGATCATCGGCGACCCCGTCACCAAAAAAGCCATCGTCGTCGACCCGGGCGGCAACCATGAGCTGATCCTGGCGCGCCTCGATGCGCTGGGCCTGAAAGTGGTCAGCATTATTCACACCCACGCCCATCTTGATCACTTCCTGGCCTCCGGGCAGTTGAAGGAAAAAACCGGCGCTACCCTGCACTTGCACAAGGAAGACCAGTTTCTGTGGGACAACCTGGAAATGCAGTGCCAGATGTTCCGCGTGCCTTATACGCCAGTGCCGTCGCCGGATCGCTGGCTGGAGGATGAAGAAGAGCTGGCCTGTGGTTGCGGGGTTGCCTTGCATACACCTGGACACACACCCGGCTCGATGAGTTTCTGGTTCGCCGATGCGAAGTTGCTGATTGCCGGCGACACCCTGTTTCGGCGCGGCGTGGGCCGTACGGATTTGTGGGGCGGTGACCAGGCGACCATCGTGCGCTCGATCAAGCAACGGCTCTACACCCTGGATGAAGCGGCGGTGGTGGTGACAGGGCACGGTCCGGATACGCGCCTGGGAGATGAAATGCGTGAGAATCCGTTTGTCCGCGCGTGAAGGAAAATGTGGGTAGTTTTTCGGATACCAAGTGGCAACTATCAGACGAAACATATAGAGAAAATGACAATTACCGTTCAGGAAGTCTCTGCTAGGGTTTGAGTGTGGCCGGGCTTGTGTGGAGATGGAATTTTTACCGTTTGTCGTGTTCCAAGCTCGGCACAGGTCCAATGCCAATGTCCTCTGCATCACCGAATGCAAAAGTAGGAGCTTCCTTCATGTTCACTTCTCGTCGTCTGCTTGTTGTTGCTACTGCCGTAGCCCTGTTGTCGGGCTGCGCTTCACCTAATCCTTATGACGGCAGCCAGGCACAGGGTGGTGGCTCTTCCGGTGTGAGCAATACCGCCAAGTATGGTGGCCTGGGCGCTCTGGCTGGTGCGTTGGCGGGCGCAGCCATCGACCACAACAACCGCGGCAAGGGTGCGCTGATCGGCGCTGCCGTCGCCGGTATCGGTGGTGCGGGCTACGGCTACTACGCCGACCAGCAGGAAAAGAAACTGCGTGCCAGCATGGCCAACACCGGTGTCGAAGTGCAGCGCCAGGGCGACCAGATCAAGCTGATCATGCCGGGTAACATCACCTTCGCCACCAACTCGGATGCGATCTCCAGCAGCTTCTACACGCCGCTGAACAACCTGGCGAACTCGCTGAAGCAGTTCAACCAGAACACCATCCAGATCGTTGGCTACACCGACAGCACCGGCAGCCGTCAGCTCAATATGGACCTGTCCCAGCGTCGTGCGCAGAGCGTGGCCAATTACCTGACCTCCCAAGGTGTCAGCCCGACCAACCTGAGTGCCCGCGGTGCCGGCCCGGATAACCCGATCGCCAGCAACGCCGATGTCAATGGCCGTGCCCAGAACCGTCGTGTGGAGGTCAACCTGGGCCCGATCCCGGGCCAGCAGTACGGTCAGCCTGCCGCCCAGCAGCAACAGGCGCCACAGCAGAATAACCAGTTCCAGGGCAACCCGTACCAGCAGTACCAGTAACCAGTAGTCAATAAAAAGGGCGCCGTGCAATCCATGCACGGCGCCCTTTTTTGTGGCTGACGATAAATCAGTCGATGTATTCGAACAGCTTCACGATCTTCTGTACGCCGGACACACTTTGTACCAGGTTGGCGGCGCGGGTGGCTTCTGCCTGGGTCAGCAGGCCCATCATGTAGACGATGCCGTTGTCGGTGACGATCTTGATCCGAGAGCCGGGAATGGCGCTGTCGGTCAGCATCTGCGTCTTGATCTTGGTGGTCAGCAGGGCGTCGTTGCTGATAGCCAGCAGGGTGATCGGCTCCATCACCTGCAGTTCGTTGTGAACCTTCTTGACCCGCTGCACAGTGGCGGCAGCTTGTTCAGCCTGGGCCTTCAAGTCGGCGCGCGGGGTTTGGCCGGTGAGCAGCACCACGCCGTTGAAGCTGACGACCACGATGCGCGACGCGCCGTTGCCCAGGTCTGGAGCGGCCTTGGACACGTTGACGGAAACCTTGGTCTCGATCAGTGAGTCATCGATTTTGCTGCCGAAAGTGCGGGTGCCTTTATCGTCCTGGATGGGCGTGTCGCGGCTCGCTTCGATTACCGAGCTGCAGCCGCTGATGCCTAGGCACAGCGTGATTGCCAATAGGCTAAGGCGTTTAACGGTCATTCTTCACTCCCGAACAGTTGGCTGTCGATCAGATCGCACAGGCAGTGGATCGCCAGCAGGTGGACTTCCTGGATACGTGCGGTGACATTGGCCGGGACGCGGATTTCCACGTCTTCGGGCAACAGCAGCGAGGCCATGCCGCCGCCGTCGCGTCCGGTCAATGCTACGACAATCATTTCACGATCATGTGCGGCCTGGATCGCTTGAATAATATTCGCCGAGTTACCGCTGGTGGAGATCGCCAGCAGGACGTCCCCCGGCTGGCCAAGGGCGCGAATCTGTTTGGAGAAGATTTCGTTGTAGCTGTAGTCGTTGGCGATCGAGGTGATCGTCGAGGTGTCGGTGGTCAGGGCGATGGCCGGCAGGCTCGGGCGCTCACGCTCGAAGCGGTTGAGCAGCTCTGAGGAGAAATGCTGGGCATCGCCGGCCGAACCGCCGTTGCCGCACGAAAGCATTTTGCCCTCGTTGAGCAAGGCGTTGACCATGACCTGACTGGCTTGCTCGATGTGCGGTGCAAGTACGTCCATCGCCTGTTGCTTGGTATCGATACTGGCCTGGAAAAGCTGGCGAATTCGGGATTGCATGTCCATCTGTGTGACCTTAAGTAGCGCGGCTGTTTGGCACGGGAATGTGCAGCCCGCAAAGCAAAGAGCAAAAGTGTGCGGTGTAGATGTCCGGCGAATCAGCTGTCAAAGGCATCTTGCAGCCAGTTCAGATCGGCTGTTCCCCGGGGAGTGCTTTCTATGGCAACCACATCGAAACGGCAGGGATGATCGGCCCAGCGACGCTCCTTGAGCAGGAAAAACTGCGCGGCGAGTATCAACTTCTGGCGCTTGCGCCCGTCGATACTGGCGAGCGCGCCACCCCATTGTGCGTGTTTTCTGTAGCGGACTTCGACAAATACTACTGTATCGCCGTCAAGCATGACCAGATCAAGCTCGCCGCGTTTGCATAACCAGTTCTGCGCCAGGAGGCGCAGACCTTGTTGTTGCAGGTACTCGAGAGCTTGAAGTTCGGCGTCCTTGCCGCTTTGTGCGCTTGACCGCTCGGGCATCAGCGCGGGGTATCAGGCAGGCGCTGGATCTCGCCACCGACGAACTTCGCCCATGGCATCTGGCGGTCGACACGCTGGCTGGCGCTGACGCCCAGGTTGCCCGACAGGCCGTCGACACGAGTGTCCGGCAGTGCCTTGAGCTGCCCCAGGCGCGGCGCCAGGCGGTAGGCATCCACACCCATCGCATAAAGACGGCCAAGGCTGCCGTTGGCTTGTGGCCATTGGGCAGCGACCTGGTTGCGCAGCGGGTCGGTGGTGTTCAGCAGCCAAGGGGTTTCGCAGAACATCACGTTGGTCATGTCCAGGTACTGGTTCTTGTCGCCACTGGCGCTGAACACGTGGGACGTCGCATACACCGGCACGTCGCCAGCGTATTGGAAGTTCAGGGTCGGCTTGATCTGCTGGGCCAGTTGCGGAGTCACGGCCAGGAAGATGAACTCGATGTCCTGGCGGCGCGATGGCTGGGCGGAAACATCCGAACCTACCGTGCTTTGCAGGCTCTTGGCGCGGCCTTCGCTCTTGCGCAGCTGGAACAGGTCGGCAATCTGCTGGGCCAGGGCTACCGGCTGGTCAACGTACTCGACGCCCACCACGGTGCCGCCATTGGCTTCCCAATCCTGACGGAATGCCTTGTAGACGCGCTCGCCCCATTCGCCTTTCGGCACCATGGCGGCGGCGCGGTGCAGGCCATCGGCGCGAGCACGACGGGACACTTCACGGGCTTCGTCTTCAGCGGCCAGGCCAAACTGGAACAGTTGCGCCGGGTTCTGCTCGGCTTCGCTGTAGTTCAGGGCCAGGGTGGTAATCGGCAATTGCGGGCGTGCGCTGAGTTGCTTGACCAGTGGCTTCTCCAGCGGGCCGACCACCAGTTGCACGCCGGCGGCCTGGGCCTTGGCGTAGAAGTCGTCGATGGAGGTCAGGCGCGAGCTGTCGTAGAACTCGATCACCGGCGGCTTCTGCCCGGCTTGTTCAGCCTGGTAGTGCGCGGCCATGAAGCCTTCGCGCAGCGCCTTGGCAACGCCGGCCAGCGGACCTTCCTGCGGCAGCAGCAGCGCGATCTTGTTCAGCGGCTGGCTGGCCAGTTCCTTGAGCTTGGTCAGCGGCTGCGGCAATTGCGAAGCTGCCGGGTGGCCAGGGTTCTGGGCGCGCCAGGTGTCGATGGCCGCCTGCTGTTGCTCCAGAGTGCCGGCGCCCTTGACTGCCTGGGCCAGGCTGATCCAGCCGTCCAGCGTCGGGTTGCCGCTGGCTTGCAGCTGATCGGCAGGCAAGGCGGCAATCAGTGCCCAGATGGCTTCGTGGTTGCTGTTGTAGGCATCGCCCGTCAGCAGCGGGGCCATGGCGACGCGCTCGCGGGCGGCGGCCAGGGTCTGGCCGTCGGCCTCATAGGCGCGGGCATGCACGGTGCCCGTGCGGATCTGCTGTTCAGGCGGCAGTTCCTTGAGGCTTTGCAGGCTCGGGTGATTCAAGGCCGTCAACGCTGCCTTGGGCTGGTTGCGGGCCATCGCCAGTTCAGCCGACAGGGTGCTGGCAAATACCTGCGCCGCCGGTTTCAGGACGTCCAGTGGCACCTGGGCAAGAATCTGCGCCGAGCGTCCCGGATTGTTTTGGTGGAACGCCAGGTCAGCCGCACTCAAGCGCAACAGCGCGGCTTTTTCCGGAGTCTTGGCCGAAGTCGCCTGTTCGAGCAGTTGCTCGATGCTGGCATCCGGAGTCCGGGGGAGGTCGCCAAGGCTGGACGAGGGCGAGCTGGCGCAAGCCGCCAACAGGGCAGCGAGGCAGAGGGCAGAGAACAGCCGCAGGCAAGCGATCATGTAAGTGTTCCTGATACCGATCAAATTAGCGTGGAATTGTACCCAAGCACTGGCCGGGGCGCGATGTTACTGGCGTGAAACCGTCTATTTAGGTCGTGTAAATGTTGCAGGACCCTATAGGCGGCTGAAATCGAACCCGCCCCGAGGGCATATATTCAAGGCGTCTACGCGCTACAATGTGGCTTTTGCCAACCATCGAGGTGTGCGTTTTGACTGCTCCAGGTCCTTTGAATTCCACTGCAGGCTCGCTTTTTGTCGTGGCGACGCCCATTGGCAACCTGGACGACATCAGTGCCCGTGCGCTGAAAGTGTTGCGCGACGTAAAACTGATCGCGGCTGAAGACACTCGGCACTCCCAGCGGTTGATGCAGCATTTCGGTATTCCGACCCCCTTGGCCGCCTGTCACGAACACAACGAACGTGAAGAAGGCAGTCGTTTTATCACTCGTTTGCTGGCGGGTGATGACGTGGCTTTGATCTCGGATGCGGGTACGCCGCTGATTTCCGACCCTGGCTATCATCTGGTTCGCCAGGCGCGGGCGGCTGGTATCAATGTAGTGCCTGTTCCGGGAGCGTGCGCGCTGATTGCTGCATTGTCTGCTGCCGGCTTGCCGTCGGACCGGTTTATCTTCGAAGGCTTCCTGCCTGCCAAGGCCGTCGGGCGCCGGGCGCGCCTGGAACTGGTAAAGGAAGAGCCACGCACGCTGATCTTCTACGAAGCCCCGCACCGCATCCTTGAGTGCCTGCAAGATATGGAGCTGGTGTTCGGCGGCGATCGCCTGGCACTGCTGGCGCGGGAAATCACCAAGACCTTCGAAACCCTCAAGGGCTTGCCGCTGCAGGAACTGCGCGAATTCGTGGAAGGCGACAGCAATCAGCAGCGCGGCGAGTGCGTAGTGCTGGTAGCCGGCTGGTCGGCGCCGGAAAGCGAAGATGCCGTGGGCAGCGAGGCAATGCGCATTCTTGACCTGCTGCTCAAGGAGATGCCATTGAAGCGCGCCGCTGCATTGGCCGCGGAAATAACCGGCGTACGCAAGAACGTCCTGTATCAAGTGGCGCTGGATAAACAAAAGGGCGAATAGTTCCGGGTTCTAACCTGCACTCCGTCTGAACATGATGGCATTAGTGTCTTTTAATACTTGTTCTAACGCCGCCGTGCCGTTAACCTGCGCGGCGGAGAGTCGATTGGACAGTCGCTGCCTTCTATGAAAATTAGAGGGGGGAGGAAAGTCCGGGCTCCATAGGGCGAAGTGCCAGGTAATGCCTGGGAGGCGTGAGCCTACGGAAAGTGCCACAGAAAATAACCGCCTAAGTACTTCGGTACCGGTAAGGGTGAAAAGGTGCGGTAAGAGCGCACCGCACGACTGGCAACAGTTCGTGGCTAGGTAAACCCCACTTGGAGCAAGACCAAATAGGGTCCCAAGGCGTGGCCCGCGCTGGGACCGGGTAGGTTGCTAAAGATGTCCAGTGATGGCCATCGTAGACGAATGACTGTTCAAGACAGAACCCGGCTTACAGATCGACTCTCCACCTTTTTTCCTTCTGTCCGAATCTCGGGCAGGAACCTGGTAGTAACGCGAGAATCCCTCCCTGCTGAATCGTCAGCAGATGCGTCTTCGTAATACCGAAAAAATCTTACTCTTAATAAATTACTTTAACTTTAAGCCTTAGCTCTTTGAGCTATTTGGTGTTGTTGAGTCAAAATCGCCGTCAAACTCTCGTTTCTCCTCCCTTTACCTTCCTAAATCTCCGTTCTGTAAGGCTTTTCCTTGAATCCGCGCCTTGACGGTGTGGTGGGCGCATTCCTATAGTGTGCGCAAGTGGCGGAAAGTGGCACAAAGTGGGTTTTTTGAACGTAAAACGCTAAAATTTGGAGAAACGCATCTGTGTTTCGCGGAGCTAACGCTATCAGTCTCGATGCAAAAGGCCGTCTCGCCATGCCGAGCCGGTATCGTGACGAGCTCATTTCGCGAAGTTCCGGGCAATTAATCATCACCATCGATGCCGTTGATCCCTGTTTATGTGTGTACCCGCTCGATGAGTGGGAGCTGATTGAAACCAAATTGCGTGCACTGCCTTCACTGCGTGAAGAGAACCGCCGCCTGCAACGCTTGCTGATTGGTAATGCCGTCGACCTCGAACTCGATGGCAGTGGTCGTTTCCTGGTTCCACCGCGTCTGCGCGAATACGCCAAATTGGACAAGCGCGCGATGCTGGTAGGCCAACTGAACAAGTTCCAATTGTGGGACGAAGATGCCTGGGATGCTGTTTCTGCAGCTGACCTGGCTGCTATTCAACAACCGGGCGCCATGCCTGATGAACTGCGTGATTTGATCCTGTGACTATTGATAGCGGCTTTAACCACATCACCGTACTGCTTGACGAAGCCGTTGAGGCTCTCGCCGTACGCGCGGATGGCTGCTATTTGGATGGCACCTTCGGCAGGGGCGGGCACAGTCGGCTGATCCTCAGCCAGCTGGGTCCGGACGGTAAGCTCCTCGGGTTCGACAAAGACCCTCAAGCGATTGCCACCGGGCAAGCGCTAGCGGCCGAAGACGGCCGCTTTGTCGTTGTGCAGCGCAGCTTTGCCGAGCTCGGTGCAGAAGTCGCCGAACGTGGCATGGCGGGCAAGGTGGCCGGGGTTCTGCTGGACCTGGGCGTGTCTTCCCCGCAGCTGGACGACCCTGAGCGCGGCTTCAGTTTCATGAACGACGGCCCGCTGGACATGCGCATGGACCCAAGCCGTGGCATCAGCGCCGCGCAGTTCATCGCTACCGCTCCCCACGAAGAAATCACCCGCGTGTTCAAGGAATACGGCGAGGAGCGCTTCGCTGGCCGCATGGCGCGTGCCGTGGTCGAACGCCGGGAAATCCAGCCGTTCGAGCGCACGGCCGACCTGGCTGAAGTGCTGAAAGTCGCCAACCCTGCATGGGAAAAGGGCAAGAACCCGGCAACCCGTGCGTTCCAGGGCCTGCGTATTCACGTCAACAACGAATTGGGCGACCTGGAAGCCGGCCTCGAAGCCGCCCTGGAAGCTCTGGAAGTGGGCGGTCGCCTGGTGGTGATCAGCTTCCACTCCCTGGAAGACCGCATCGTCAAATTGTTCATGCGTCGCCTGGTCAAGGGCGAGTCCGACAACCTGCCGCGCAACCTGCCGGTGCGTTACGAAGCTTTTGTGCCGAAAATCAAAATCCATGGCAAAGCGCAGTTCGCTTCCGAAGCCGAACTCAAGGCCAACCCACGTGCCCGTAGCGCTGTCATGCGCGTTGCGGAGAAGTTGCGGTGAGCAAGCTTTTCGCCAAGCCCCTCCCGGGCGGCAGCTTCTTTATGTTGCTGCTATTTGTTGGCGTGCTGGTGTCCGCGATTGCGGTGTCCTACAGCGCCCATTACAACCGCCAACTGCTCAATACCCTGTACGGGGAGTTGAGCGTGCGCGACAAGGCGCAGGCGGAGTGGGGCCGGTTGATCCTCGAGCAAAGTACCTGGACGGCCCACAGCCGCATCGAAGTGCTGGCCACTGAACAACTGAAGATGCACATCCCGGGCGCTGCAGAAGTTCGCATGGTGGCGCCATGATGAAACTCGAGGGCGCACTCTACCCGTGGCGTTTCCGCGTAGTGCTGGGGTTGCTGGCACTGATGGTGGGCGCGATTGCCTGGCGGATTATCGACCTGCAAGTGGTGGACCGTGACTTCCTGATCGGCCAGGGCGATGCCCGTAGCCTGCGGCATATCCCGATTCCTGCACACCGCGGCCTGATCACCGACCGTAACGGCGAGCCCCTGGCCGTCAGTACCCCGGTGACCACCCTGTGGGCCAACGCCAAGGAAATGCAGACCGCCAAAGACAAATGGCCGGAACTCGCTGCCGCCCTGGGCCAGGACCCGAAAGCCCTGAGCGAACGCCTCGAAGCCCAGGCCAATAAAGAATTCATCTACCTGGTTCGCGGGCTCACCCCCGAACAAGGCCAGCAAGTACTCGACCTTAAAGTCCCCGGTGTCTACGGCATCGAGGAATTTCGGCGTTTCTACCCGGCCGGCGAAACCACCGCCCATATGGTGGGTTTCACCGACATTGATGATCACGGTCGCGAAGGCGTGGAACTCGCCTACGACGAATGGCTGGCCGGGGTTCCCGGCAAACGACAGGTCATCAAGGATCGGCGCGGCAGACTGATCAAGGATGTCCAGGTCACCAAAAACGCCAAGGCCGGTAAGCCCTTGGCGTTGTCGATTGACCTGCGCCTGCAATACCTGGCCAACCGTGAGCTGCGTAACGCGATCATCGAGAACGGTGCGAAAGC
Organism: Pseudomonas sp. 21615526; assembly: GCF_013386245.1. NCBI lineage: Bacteria > Pseudomonadati > Pseudomonadota > Gammaproteobacteria > Pseudomonadales > Pseudomonadaceae > Pseudomonas > Pseudomonas sp. 21615526. Next base: position 60,474 of record NZ_JACAOM010000012.1, read on the forward strand.
CGGCAGCCTGGTGATCATGGACGTGAAGACCGGCGAGATTCTCGCCATGGTCAACCAGCCGACCTACAACCCGAATAACCGTCGCAACCTGCAGCCGGCGATGATGCGCAACCGCGCCATGATCGACGTGTTCGAGCCGGGTTCGACCATGAAAGCCATTTCCATGAGTGCCGCCCTGGAAACCGGGCGCTGGAAACCGGCCGATAAGGTCGAGGTTTACCCGGGCACATTGCAGCTGGGCAAATACACCATTCGTGACGTGTCGCGCACCGAAGGTCCGGTGCTGGATTTGACAGGTATCCTGATCAACTCCAGTAACGTGGGCATGAGTAAAGTCGCCTTCGATATCGGCGGCGAAGCCATCTACCACCTCGCGCAGAAAGTCGGCCTGGGGCAACCCACCGGCCTGGACTTCCCGGGCGAACGTGTGGGTAACCTGCCGAACTACCGTGACTGGAAAAAAGCCGAGACCGCCACGCTTTCCTACGGTTATGGCCTGTCGGTGACAGCCATCCAACTGGCCCACGCCTTCTCGGTGCTGGCCAACAACGGCCGCATGGTGCCGCTGAGCCTGATCCACCTGGACGAGGCGCCGCCTGCGACCCAGGTGATCCCGGAAAACGTCGCCAAGACCATGCAAGGCATGCTGCAACAAGTGATCGAAGCACCGCGTGGCGTGTTCCGTGCCCAGGTGCCGGCGTATCACGTGGCAGGCAAGTCCGGTACCGCGCGTAAAACCGCCGTGGGTACCAAGGGCTACGCCGAAAACTCCTACCGCTCGCTGTTCGCAGGCTTCGGCCCGATGAGCGATCCGCGCTACGCCATCGTCGTGGTGATCGATGAGCCGAGCAAAGCCGGTTACTTCGGTGGCCTGGTATCGGCGCCGGTGTTCAGCAAGGTGATGTCCGGGACGTTGCGCCTGATGAACATCACGCCGGACAACCTGCCGGCTACCCAACAAGCGAACGCCGGCCCGCCGGCCGCTGCTGTAAAAGCCAATGGAGGGCGCGGCTGATGTCTCTGAGCCTGAACAAGATTTTTGCCCACGCCGGCCGCGATCTGCTGATTCGCGAGTTGACCCTGGACAGCCGTAATGTGCGTGCCGGCGACCTGTTCCTGGCAGTGCCGGGTGGCAAGTTCGACGGCCGTGACCATATCGCCGACGCGCTGCAACGCGGCGCTGCGGCAGTAGCCTATGAAGTGGAAGGCGCCACCGTGCTGCCGATCACCGACGTGCCTTTGATTCCGGTCAAGGGCCTGGCTGCGCAATTGTCGGACATCGCCGGGCGCTTTTATGGCGACCCGAGCCGCACCCTGAACCTGGTGGGCGTGACCGGTACCAACGGCAAGACCAGCGTGACCCAATTGGTTGCCCAGGCGCTTGACCTGCTGGGTCAGCATTGCGGCATCGTGGGCACCCTGGGCACCGGTTTCTACGGAGCGCTGCAAAGCGGGCTGCACACCACGCCTAACCCGATTGCCGTGCAAGCGACCCTGGCCGACCTGAAAAAGGCCGGTGCCAAGGCGGTTGCCATGGAAGTCTCGTCCCACGGTCTGGACCAGGGGCGCGTGACTGCCCTGGCGTTCGACGTGGCGGTGATGACCAACCTGTCCCGCGATCACCTGGATTACCACGGGACCATGGAGGCCTACGCCGCCACCAAGGCCCGGCTGTTTGCCTGGAATGACCTGAAGTGCCGGGTGGTCAACCTGGACGACGAATTCGGTCGCCAACTGGCCGCCGCCCAAGGCGACGGTCGCCTGATCAGCTACAGCCTGGAAGACTCCAGCGCCTACCTGTATTGCCGTGAAGCCACCTTTGATGACGAAGGCGTGCGCGCCACGCTGGTTACGCCACAGGGCGAGCACCATTTGCGCAGCACCTTGCTCGGGCGTTTCAACCTGAGCAACGTATTGGCCGCCGTCGGTGCCTTGCTTGGCCTGGATTACGCCCTCGACGAAATCCTGCGGGTGTTGCCGAAGCTGGAAGGCCCGGCCGGTCGCATGCAACGCCTCGGCGGCGGCACCCAGCCGCTGGTGGTGGTCGATTACGCCCACACGCCGGACGCCCTGGAAAAAATCCTGCAGGCCCTGCGTCCCCACGCCAAGGGCAAGTTGCTGTGCCTGTTCGGCTGTGGCGGTGACCGCGATCGCGGCAAGCGCCCGTTGATGGCGGAAATCGTCGAGCGACTGGCCGACGGTGTGCTCGTCACTGACGACAACCCGCGCAGCGAAGACCCAAGCCAGATTTTCGATGACATTCGTGTCGGCTTTAAAGATGCGTCCAAGGCGACGTTCGTTGCCGGTCGCGGTGCAGCCATCGCCCAGTTGATCGCCGGCGCAAGTGCTGACGACGTGGTGGTGCTGGCCGGTAAAGGTCACGAGGACTATCAGGAAATCAACGGCGAACGCCACGCCTTCTCCGATCTGGTCGAGGCCGATCATGCCTTGACCGCATGGGAGGTGGCCCATGCTTAAGGCGCTCACATTCAGCGAACTGACCCAGGCCTTGTCGGCCCGTGTGCTGTCGGCTGATTGCAGCTTTGATGGCGTCAGCATCGACAGCCGGACGATCAAGCCCGGGCAACTGTTTGTCGCCTTGGCCGGCCCGAGTTTCGATGGCCATGACTACCTCAATGACGTCGCTGCCAAAGGCGCTGTCGGCGCTCTGGTGCAGCGCGAAGTCGCTGACTCGACGCTGCCACAATTGCTGGTCGCCGACACCCGCCTGGCCCTCGGCCAACTGGGGGCGCTGAACCGTGCCGCCTTCACCAAGCCTGTTGCGGCGATCACCGGTTCCAGCGGCAAGACCACGGTCAAGGAGCTGCTGGCCGGCATCCTGCGCACGCGCGGCCCGGTCCTGGCGACCCGTGGCAACCTGAACAATGACTTCGGCGCTCCGCTGACCCTGCTCGAACTGGCCCCGGAACACACGGCGGCCGTCATTGAGCTGGGTGCTTCGCGCATCGGCGAAATCGCCTACACCGTGGCCATGACCAAGCCTCATGTCGCGGTGATCAGCAACGCCGGTACTGCCCACGTCGGCGAGTTTGGCGGCCCTGAAAAGATCGTCGAAGCCAAGGGCGAAATCATCGAAGGCCTCGACGCATCCGGCACTGCCGTGCTGAACCTCGATGACAAGGCCTTCGAAACCTGGCGTGTACGTGCCGCCGGTCGCAAGGTGTTGAGCTTCGCGGTGCACAACGCCGCTGCCGATTTCCATGCCTCGAATATCAAGGCCGACGCCCGTGGCTGCCCGTCCTTCACCCTGCATACCCCGCAAGGTGACGAGCATGTACAACTGAACCTGCTGGGCAACCACAACGTCGCCAATGCCCTGGCTGCCGCCGCCGCCGCCCACGTGCTGGGCGTGTCGTTGTTTGGCATCGCCACCGGCCTTGGCGCCGTGCAACCGGTCAAGGGCCGCACCGTCGCGCAACTGGCCAGCAACGGCATGCGCGTGATTGATGACACCTACAACGCCAACCAGTCCTCGATCTGTGCCGCCATCGACCTGCTGACCAGCTTCGACGGTCGCAAGGTGCTGGTGCTGGGAGATATCGCCGAGCTGGGCGAGTGGGCCGAACAGTCTCACCGTGAAGTCGGCGCGTACGCCGCCGGCAAGGTCGATGCCCTGTACGCCGTTGGCCCGAACATGCTGCACGCCGTGGACACCTTCGGGCCGGGCGCCAGGCATTTCGCCAGCCAGGCCGAACTGATCCAGGCACTGAGTGCGGCTGAACAAGACAAACACACCACTATTTTGATCAAGGGATCGCGCAGCGCGGTGATGGAAAACGTCGTCGCGGCCTTGTGTGGCTCAAGTACGGAGAAACATTAATGCTGCTGCTGCTGGCTGAGTATCTGCAACAGTTCCACAAAGGCTTCGCGGTCTTTCAGTACCTGACCCTGCGCGGGATCCTGGGTGTGCTGACCGCGCTGTCGTTGTCGCTGTTCCTCGGGCCATGGATGATCCGTACCCTGCAAAACCTGCAGATTGGCCAGTCGGTACGCAACGACGGCCCGCAGTCGCACCTGTCCAAATCCGGCACCCCGACCATGGGCGGCGCGTTGATCCTGTCGTCCATCGGCATCAGTACGCTGCTGTGGGCTGACCTGCATAACCGTTATGTCTGGACCGTGCTGCTGGTGACCCTGTTGTTCGGCGCCATCGGTTGGGTAGATGACTACCGCAAGGTGATCGAGAAGAACTCCAAGGGGCTGCCAAGCCGCTGGAAGTATTTCTGGCAGTCGGTGTTCGGCCTCGGCGCGGCGATCTTCCTGTTCATGACTGCGCCAAGCGCGGTGGAAACCACCCTGATCATCCCGATGCTCAAGGACGCCAGCATTCCACTGGGCGTCGGCTTCGTGGTGCTGACCTACTTCGTGATCGTCGGCTCCAGCAACGCGGTCAACCTGACGGACGGCCTCGACGGCCTGGCGATCATGCCGACGGTGATGGTGGGCGGTGCCCTCGGCATCTTCTGCTACCTGTCGGGTAACGTGAAATTCGCTGAATACCTGCTGATCCCTTATGTACCGGGCGCGGGCGAACTGATTGTGTTCTGCGGTGCGTTGATCGGTGCGGGCCTGGGCTTCCTGTGGTTCAACACCTACCCCGCACAAGTCTTCATGGGCGACGTTGGCGCACTGGCGCTGGGCGCGGCCCTGGGCACCATCGCGGTGATCGTCCGCCAGGAAATCGTCCTGTTCATCATGGGCGGTGTGTTCGTGATGGAAACCCTGTCGGTGGTGATCCAGGTTGCCTCCTTCAAATTGACCGGGCGCCGCGTATTCCGCATGGCGCCGATTCACCACCACTTTGAACTCAAGGGCTGGCCTGAGCCGCGGGTGATTGTCCGTTTCTGGATTATCACCGTGATTCTGGTTCTGTTCGGCCTTGCCACCCTGAAACTGAGGTAGAAACGAGTGTCCCTGATCGCTTCAGACCACTTCCGCATCGTTGTCGGCCTCGGCAAGAGCGGCATGTCCCTGGTTCGCTTCCTGGCGAACCGGGGCACGTCGTTTGCCGTGGCCGATACGCGGGAAAATCCACCGGAGCTGGTCACGCTGCGCCGTGACTACCCGCACGTGGAAGTGCGTTGTGGCGAGCTGGATGTCGAGTTTCTGTGCCGTGCCGATGAGCTCTACGTGAGCCCCGGCCTGGCCCTGGCGACCCCGGCCCTGCAAGCGGCGGCGGCCCGTGGCGTGAAGTTGTCCGGCGACATCGAGCTGTTCGCGCGTAACGCGAAGGCGCCGATCGTGGCCATCAGCGGTTCCAATGCAAAAAGCACCGTGACCACCCTGGTGGGCGAGATGGCGGCTGCGGCCGGCAAGCGCGTGGCCGTGGGCGGCAACCTCGGCACGCCGGCGCTGGACCTGCTCAACGACGACGTCGAGCTGTACGTGATGGAGCTGTCGAGCTTCCAGCTGGAAACCACTGACCAGCTCAACGCCGAGGTGGCCACCGTGCTCAACGTCAGCGAGGACCACATGGACCGCTACAGCGGCCTGCCGGCGTATCACCTGGCCAAGCACCGGATCTTCCGTGGCGCGCGGCAAGTGGTGGTGAACCGTCAGGATGCCCTGAGCCGTCCGCTGATCGGCGAAGGTCTGCCGTGCTGGACCTTCGGCCTGAACAAGCCTGACTTCAAGGCCTTCGGCCTTCGGGAAGAGAACGGCGAGAAATACCTGGCCTTCGAATTCCAGAACCTGATGCCGGTGCGCGAACTGAAAATCCGTGGTGCCCACAACCAGGCCAACGCCCTGGCGGCGCTGGCGCTCGGTCACGCAGTTGGCTTGCCGTTCGACGCCATGCTCTCGGCCCTGCGCAGCTTTGCCGGCCTTGAGCATCGCTGCCAGTGGGTTCGCGAGCTGGATGGCGTTGGCTATTACAACGATTCCAAGGCCACCAACGTCGGTGCGGCACTCGCTGCCATCGAAGGCTTGGGTGCCGACATTCAGGGCAAGGTCGTGCTGATCGCCGGTGGCGACGGCAAGGGTGCCGACTTCAAGGACCTTAAAGGCCCGGTCGCCGCCAACTGCCGCGCCGTGGTGTTGATGGGCCGTGATTCCGGGCTGATCGCCGATGCCCTGGGCGACGCCGTACCGCAGGTGCGCGCGCAGTCCCTGGACGATGCCATCGCCCAATCCAAAGCCTTGGCTCAGCCGGGCGACGTGGTGCTGCTGTCGCCTGCCTGCGCCAGTTTCGACATGTTCAAGAACTACGAAGAGCGCGGCCAGCTGTTCGCCCGCGCCGTGGAGGCCTTGGCATGAGTATCAATTTGCGCAACATCATCAAGCCGTACCCGTCGCCGATCATTACCGGGCGCGGTATCGACCTGGACTTCCCGATGCTCGCCGGTTGCCTCGCGCTGCTGGGCCTGGGCCTGGTGATGATCACCTCGGCCTCCTCGGAAGTGGCTGCGGTGCAATCGGGCAACACCCTGTACATGATGATCCGTCACCTGGTGTACCTGGTGATTGGCCTTGGCGCATGCATCGTCACCATGATGATCCCGATCGCCACCTGGCAGCGCCTGGGTTGGCTGATGCTGGTGGGCGCCTTCGGCCTGTTGGTGATGGTGATCCTGCCCGGCATCGGGCGTGAGGTGAACGGCTCGATGCGCTGGATCGGCTTCGGTGCGTTCAACGTGCAGCCCTCGGAAATCGCCAAGGTGTTCGTGGTGATCTACCTCGCCGGCTACCTGGTGCGGCGCCAGAAAGAAGTACGCGAAAGCTGGATGGGCTTCTTCAAGCCGTTCATCGTGCTGCTGCCCATGGCCGGCCTGTTGCTGATGGAGCCGGACTTCGGTGCCACCGTTGTAATGATGGGCGCGGCGGCGGCGATGCTGTTCCTCGGCGGCGTCGGCCTGTTCCGCTTCACCTTGATGGTGGTGCTGGCGGTGGCCGCCGTGACCATTCTGGTGCAGGCGCAACCCTACCGGATGGCCCGTCTGATTACCTTTACCGACCCGTGGTCCGATCAGTTCGGTTCCGGCTACCAGTTGACCCAGGCGTTGATCGCCTTCGGTCGCGGTGAGTGGCTGGGCGTGGGCCTGGGCAATAGCGTGCAGAAGCAGTTCTACCTGCCGGAAGCCCACACCGACTTCGTGTTCTCGGTACTCGCCGAAGAGCTGGGCGTGGTCGGTTCGCTGTGCACCGTCGCGCTGTTCGTGTTCGTGTGTGTTCGCGGCATGTACATCGGCTTGTGGGCCGAAAAGGCCAAGCAATATTTCGCCGCCTACGTGGCGTACGGCTTGTCGTTCCTGTGGATCGGCCAGTTCCTGATCAACATCGGGGTGAACGTCGGCCTGCTGCCGACCAAGGGCCTGACCTTGCCGTTCCTCAGTTACGGCGGCAGCTCGTTGGTGATTTGCTGCGCCTGTCTCGGGTTGTTGCTGCGTATCGAGTGGGAGAGTCGGACCCACCTGGGCAGCGAAGAGATGGAGTTCAGCGAAAGCGACTTCGCCGAGGAGCCGAACCATGGGCGCTAACGTGCTAATCATGGCAGGCGGCACCGGTGGCCACGTGTTCCCGGCGCTGGCCTGTGCCCGTGAGTTCCAGAACCGTGGCTACACCGTGCATTGGCTCGGTACGCCGCGGGGCATCGAAAACGATCTGGTACCGAATGCCGGCTTGCCGCTGCATTTGATCAACGTCACCGGCTTGCGTGGCAAGGGCAAATTGTCCCTGCTGAAGGCGCCGTTCGTGTTGCTCAAGGCCGTGTGGCAAGCGCGCAAGGTGATCCGCGAAGTGAAGCCGGTATGCGTGCTGGGCTTCGGTGGCTACGTGACCGGCCCGGGCGGTGTTGCGGCAAGACTCGCCGGCGTGCCAGTGATCGTCCACGAGCAGAATGCCGTGGCCGGCACTGCCAACCGCCTGCTGGTGCCCTTGGCTGCACGGGTATGCGAGGCGTTTCCGAAGACCTTTGGTGCCGCGGACAAGCTGCGTACCACCGGCAACCCGGTGCGTACCGAACTGTTCATGGACATCGCCCGCCAGCCATTGGCCGGTCGCAAGGCGCACCTGTTGATCCTGGGCGGAAGCCTGGGCGCCGAACCGTTGAACAAATTGCTGCCTGAAGCGGTGTCGCAACTCCCCGTGGAGCTGCGCCCGGAGATCTTCCATCAGGCCGGCAAGAACCACGATGAAGTGACCGCGACGCGTTATCGCGATGCGGGTGTGGAGGCGAATGTGCAGCCCTTCATCAAAGACATGGCCCAAGCCTATGGCTGGGCCGACCTGGTGGTCTGTCGCGCAGGTGCGTTGACCGTCAGTGAACTGGCTGCCGCCGGTCTGCCGTCCTTGCTGGTGCCTTTGCCCCACGCGATCGACGATCACCAGACCCGCAACGCCGAATATTTGGCTGGGGAGGGCGCTGCCTTCCTGCTGCCGCAAAGAACGACTGGCGCCGCCGATTTGGCCGCACGCCTGACCGAGGTTTTGATGCAACCGGAACGACTGAACAGCATGGCGAGCACCGCAAGCCGCCTGGCCAAACCTGACGCAACCCGCACCGTGGTCGATATCTGCCTGGAGGTGGCCCATGGTTGAGAATCAGAAAGCCATGCCACAGCCGGAAATGCGCCGCATCCGTCGCATCCACTTCGTCGGTATCGGCGGCGTGGGCATGTGCGGGATCGCCGAAGTGTTGCTGAACCTGGGTTACCAGGTGTCCGGCTCCGACCTGAAAATGTCGCCGGTCACCGAGCGCCTGGAATCGTTTGGCGCAAAAATCTTTATCGGCCACCGCGCCGAGAACGCTGCCGAAGCCGACGTGCTGGTGGTCTCCAGTGCTGTGAACACCTCCAACCCGGAAGTGGCCACCGCCCTTGAACGCCGCATTCCCGTAGTGCCGCGTGCCGAAATGCTGGCTGAGCTGATGCGCTACCGCCACGGCATCGCCGTCGCCGGTACCCACGGCAAGACCACCACCACCAGCCTGATCGCCTCGGTGTTCGCCGCCGGTGGCCTGGACCCGACTTTCGTCATCGGTGGCCGCCTGAATGCAGCCGGCACCAATGCACAACTGGGGACCAGCCGTTACCTGATCGCCGAAGCCGATGAAAGCGACGCCAGCTTCCTGCACCTGCAACCGCTGGTGGCCGTGGTGACCAACATCGACGCCGACCACATGGCGACCTACGACGGTGACTTCAACAAACTGAAGAAAACCTTCGTCGAGTTCCTGCACAACCTGCCGTTCTACGGTCTGGCCGTGGTGTGCCTGGACGATCCGGTGGTGCGCGAAATCCTGCCGCTGGTGAAGCGTCCGACCGTGACCTACGGCTTCAGCGAAGACTGCGACGTGCGCGCGATCAATGTGCGCCAGCAAGGCATGCAGACTTTCTTCACCGTGCTGCGTCCTGACCGCGAGCCGCTGGATGTCTCGGTGAACATGCCGGGCAACCACAACGTACTCAACTCCCTGGCGACCATCTGCATCGCCTCCGACGAAGGCGTCAGCGATGAAGCCATCGTCGAAGGCCTGTCGGGTTTTGCCGGTGTGGGTCGTCGCTTCCAGGTCTACGGCGAACTGCCGGTGGACGGCGGCAACGTGATGCTGGTGGACGACTACGGTCACCACCCGACCGAAGTGGCAGCGGTGATCAAGGCCGTACGCGGTGGTTGGCCGGAACGCCGCCTGGTGATGGTGTACCAGCCGCACCGCTACAGCCGTACCCGCGACCTGTACGACGATTTCGTCAATGTACTGGCGGATGCCAACGTGTTGCTGCTGATGGAAGTCTACCCGGCCGGTGAAGAACCGATCCCGGGTGCCGACAGCCGCAAGCTGTGCAACAGCATCCGTCAACGCGGCCAGTTGGACCCGATCTACATCGAGCGTGGTGTGGACCTGGCGCCGATCGTCAAGCCGCTGCTGCGTGCCGGCGACATCCTGCTGTGCCAGGGTGCCGGTGACATCGGTGGCCTCGCCCCTAAATTGCTGGCAAGCCCGCTGTTTGCCGCCGCACAGGGGAAGTCGAAATGACCACTGACTACGGCTCCCTGTTCTCGACCATTCAACCTGCCGACTTCGGCCGGGTTGCGGTGCTGTTCGGTGGCAAGAGCGCTGAGCGTGAAGTGTCGCTGAAGTCCGGCAATGCCGTGCTGGAAGCGCTGCAAAGTGCCAGTGTGAATGCGTTCGGCATCGACGTGGGTGATGACTTCCTGTCGCGCCTGCAGGCCGAGAAGATCGACCGCGCCTTCATCATTCTTCACGGCCGTGGCGGTGAAGACGGCAGCATGCAGGGCCTGCTGGAGTGCCTGGGCATTCCGTATACCGGCAGCGGCATCCTCGCTTCGGCCCTGGCCATGGACAAGTTGCGCACCAAGCAGGTGTGGCACAGCCTGGGTATTCCGACTCCGCGTCACAGCGTGCTGTGCAGCGAAGACGATTGTATTTCTGCAGCCAAGGAACTGGGCCTGCCTTTGATCGTCAAACCAGCCCATGAAGGCTCCAGTATCGGCATGGCTAAAGTGAACTCAGCCGCCGAATTGATTGACGCATGGAAAGCGGCCAGTACCTACGATTCGCAAGTGTTGGTGGAACAGTGGATTCAAGGTCCCGAGTTCACCATCGCTACTCTGCGTGGCCAGGTATTGCCGCCCATCGCATTGGGCACGCCCCACACCTTTTACGACTACGACGCCAAGTATGTGGCCTCCGATACCCAGTACCGGATCCCGTGCGGCCTCGACGCAGCCAAGGAACAGGAATTGATGGACCTCACGGCGAAAGCCTGTGAGGCGCTGGGTATCGCCGGTTGGGCGCGGGCAGACGTGATGCAGGATGACCAGGGGAACTTCTGGTTCCTGGAAGTCAACACTGCACCCGGGATGACCGACCACAGCCTGGTACCCATGGCCGCTCGTGCCGCCGGCCTGGATTTCCAGCAGTTGGTGCTGGCGATCCTGGCAGCAAGCATAGAGCCACGAGGCTAAGACCATGAACGGCGCATCGCTTCGTCATCAGCAACCCGCTCCCGGCCGCAAGCCGGTGCCGCGTGGTGCCAGCCGAATGGTGGCTAAAGAGCCGATGTCGGCGCGCATGCCGAAAGCCAACTTTGGTTTTCTCAAGGCGCTGTTCTGGCCGGTGATCCTGGTGGCCCTGGGGTTCGGTACGTATGAAGGCGCCCAGCGCCTGCTGCCGTATGCCGACCGGCCGATCACCAAGATCAGCGTGCAGGGTGACTTGAGCTACATCAGCCAGCAAGCCGTGCAGCAGCGAATCGCCCCGTTTGTGGCGTCGAGCTTCTTCACCATCGACCTGGCAGGCATGCGCTCCGAGCTGGAACAGATGCCATGGATTGCCCACGCCGAAGTACGTCGCGTGTGGCCGGATCAAGTGACGATCCGCCTGGAAGAACAACTGCCCGTGGCCCGTTGGGGTGATGGTGCGCTGTTGAACAACCAGGGCCAGGCGTTTGCACCTCGCGAAGTGGCGAATTACGAGCACCTGCCGCAGTTGTTCGGGCCGCAGCGGGCGCAGCAGCAAGTGATGCAGCAGTACCAGGCGTTGAGCCAGATGCTGCGGCCGTTGGGCTTCTCGATTGCGCGACTGGAATTGCGCGAGCGGGGCAGCTGGTTTTTGACCACGGGTGCAGGCAGTTCCGGCCCGGGCATCGAGTTGTTGCTGGGACGCGGCAACCTGGTGGAAAAGATGCGCCGTTTTATCGCCATCTATGAAAAGACCTTGAAAGAACAGATTACGAACATTGCGAGCATCGACCTGCGTTACGCCAACGGCCTTGCCGTCGGCTGGCGGGCCCCTGCGGCGCCCACGGCAGCGCAACCTGCTGTCGCGAAGAATTAAGAAGAGGCAGGACCCATGGCAAACGTGCAAAGCGGCAAAATGATCGTCGGTCTGGATATCGGCACCTCCAAGGTGGTGGCGCTGGTAGGCGAGGTCGCGGACGACGGCACGCTGGAAATCGTCGGAATCGGCACGCATCCGTCCCGGGGCCTGAAGAAGGGCGTGGTGGTGAATATTGAATCCACCGTGCAATCGATCCAGCGCGCCATCGAAGAAGCGCAGCTGATGGCCGGTTGCCGGATTCACTCGGCATTTGTCGGCGTTGCCGGCAACCACATCCGCAGCCTGAATTCCCACGGCATCGTGGCGATTCGCGACCGCGAAGTCAGCTCGGCCGACCTGGAGCGGGTACTCGACGCAGCGCAAGCCGTGGCGATCCCGGCTGACCAGCGCGTGCTGCACACCCTGCCGCAGGACTACGTGATCGATAACCAGGAAGGCGTTCGCGAGCCCCTGGGGATGTCGGGCGTACGTCTGGAGGCCAAGGTTCACGTAGTGACCTGCGCCGTCAACGCTGCACAGAACATTGAAAAATGCGTGCGCCGCTGCGGCCTGGAAATCGACGACATCATTCTCGAGCAGTTGGCTTCGGCTTACTCGGTACTGACCGACGACGAAAAAGAACTGGGCGTGTGCCTGGTGGACATCGGCGGCGGCACCACGGACATCGCGATCTTCACCGAGGGTGCGATTCGTCACACCGCCGTGATCCCGATTGCCGGTGACCAGGTGACCAACGACATCGCCATGGCGTTGCGCACACCGACCCAGTACGCCGAAGAAATCAAGATCCGTTACGCCTGCGCCCTGGCCAAGCTGGCCGGTGCCGGTGAAACCATCAAGGTGCCAAGCGTGGGCGACCGTCCACCGCGCGAACTGTCGCGCCAGGCATTGGCCGAAGTGGTCGAGCCGCGCTACGACGAACTGTTCACCCTGATCCAGGCTGAACTGCGTCGCAGCGGCTACGAAGATTTGATCCCGGCCGGCATCGTGCTGACCGGTGGCACCTCGAAGATGGAAGGCGCGGTCGAACTGGCCGAGGAAATCTTCCACATGCCAGTCCGCCTGGGCGTGCCCCATGGCGTGAAAGGCCTGGGCGACGTAGTGCGCAACCCGATTTATTCCACCGGTGTGGGCTTGCTGTTGTACGGGCTGCAAAAGCAGACCGACGGCATTTCCCTGTCGGGCCCGAGCAACCGCGACAGCTACAGAAGCGACGACGAAGCGAAAGCGCCGTTGTTCGAGCGGTTGCAGGCTTGGGTGAAAGGCAATTTCTAAAGATTTACCGCAACACCGTTTCAAGTAGTAGGCGAAAAAACTAGAGAAATGAAAGGAGAGGGAAAATGTTCGAACTCGTAGACAACATCCCCGCAAGCCCGGTCATCAAAGTGATCGGCGTCGGCGGTGGCGGCGGCAACGCTGTCAACCACATGGTCAAGAGCAACATTGAAGGCGTTGAATTCATCTGCGCCAACACTGACGCCCAGGCCCTCAAAAGCATCGGTGCACGCACCATCCTGCAATTGGGCACAGCCGTGACCAAGGGCCTGGGTGCCGGCGCGAATCCGGAAGTCGGCCGTCAAGCCGCCCTGGAAGACCGCGAGCGCATCGCTGAAGTGCTGCAAGGCACCAACATGGTGTTCATCACCACGGGCATGGGCGGTGGTACCGGTACCGGTGCTGCGCCGATCATTGCCGAAGTGGCCAAGGAAATGGGGATCCTGACGGTTGCCGTCGTGACCCGTCCATTCCCGTTCGAAGGTCGCAAGCGCATGCAGATCGCCGATGAAGGCATCCGTCTGCTGTCCGAAAGCGTCGACTCGTTGATCACCATTCCCAACGAGAAGCTGCTGACCATCCTCGGCAAGGACGCAAGCCTGCTGTCTGCGTTTGCCAAGGCTGACGATGTACTGGCCGGTGCCGTTCGCGGTATCTCCGACATCATCAAGCGTCCGGGCATGATCAACGTCGACTTTGCCGACGTACGTACCGTGATGAGCGAAATGGGCATGGCGATGATGGGCACTGGCTGCGCCAGCGGTCCGAACCGTGCACGTGAAGCTACCGAAGCGGCCATCCGCAACCCGTTGCTGGAAGACGTGAACCTGCAAGGCGCACGCGGCATCCTGGTGAACATCACCGCCGGTCCTGACCTGTCCCTGGGTGAGTACTCCGACGTGGGTAGCATCATCGAAGCCTTCGCTTCCGAGCACGCCATGGTCAAGGTCGGTACCGTTATCGATCCGGACATGCGCGACGAACTGCACGTGACCGTTGTTGCGACCGGCCTGGGTGCGAAAATCGAGAAGCCTGTAAAGGTCATCGACAACACCGTCCATACCAGCCACGCCAGCCAGCAAGCTGCCGCTCCAGCGCCTTCGCGCCAGGAACTGCCGTCTGTGAACTATCGTGACCTGGATCGTCCGACCGTGATGCGCAACCAGGCTCAGGCCGGTGCTGCTGCATCCCGCAGCCCGAATCCGCAAGATGACCTGGACTACCTGGACATCCCGGCTTTCCTGCGTCGTCAGGCCGATTAATGGAATGTATCAGGGCTATGAAGGTGATTGGTGTTCAGCAAAGGTCTGGTCTGCTATTATCGCCAGCCTTTGTTGATACCAGTTCGCAATTTGCGCTGAAGCGGTCCAAGCCATGATTAAACAACGCACCCTGAAGAATATTATCCGTGCCACAGGTGTAGGTCTGCACTCCGGGGAGAAGGTATACCTGACCCTCAAGCCCGCACCTGTCGACACCGGCATCGTGTTTGTTCGTGCCGACCTGGACCCTGTGGTGCAGATACCTGCTCGCGCGGAAAATGTTGGCGAAACCACGATGTCGACCACGTTGGTCAACGGTGACGTCAAAGTGGACACGGTGGAGCACTTGCTCTCGGCCATGGCCGGTCTGGGCATCGATAACGCCTACGTCGAGCTCTCCGCGTCCGAAGTCCCGATCATGGATGGCAGCGCCGGACCCTTCGTATTCTTGATTCAATCTGCCGGCCTGGAAGAACAGGACGCAGCCAAGAAGTTCATTCGCATTCTGCGGGAAGTGACAGTAGAAGACGGCGACAAGCGCGCCACCTTCGTCCCGTTCGAAGGCTTTAAAGTGAGCTTTGAGATCGATTTCGATCACCCGGTATTCCGTGACCGCACCCAAAGTGCAAGCGTGGATTTTTCCAGCACTTCGTTCGTAAAAGAAGTCAGCCGCGCCCGTACCTTTGGTTTCATGAGTGACATCGAGTACCTGCGCAAGCACAACCTCGCACTCGGCGGCAGCGTTGAAAACGCCATTGTGGTCGACGCGGATGGTGTACTGAACGAAGACGGCCTTCGCTATGAAGACGAATTCGTGAAGCACAAGATCCTCGATGCAATCGGTGACCTCTACCTGCTGGGCAATAGCCTGATAGGCGAGTTCAAAGGCTTCAAGTCTGGCCACGCCCTGAACAACCAACTGCTGCGCAAGCTGATTGCACAGACAGATGCCTGGGAAGTCGTGACCTTCGAAGATGCCAGCACCGCACCGATCTCTTACATGCGTCCCGTCGCGGCGGTGTAAGTAACAACTCTCTTTCCTTTTGTTTTTAAAGGCCGCCCTCGGGTGGCCTTTTTTTTGATCGTTCCCACGCTCTGCGTGGTAACGCCTCCTGTGACGCTTCGCGTCACGGCTTTAAAGCGCCGGCATCAACAACGCGATTACGCCCGGTATGCTTGGCCTCATACAGCGCCTGGTCGGCGTTGAGCAGTAATTCCTCCAGCGTGGTGCGGCTGTTTTTGGTCCAGGTACTGAGGCCGATGCTGACGGTAATCGGCACCGTATCCCCGCCCACTCGCGGCAGGTGTTCGACACTGCTGCGGATATGTTCAGCAATCACGCGCGCACCCTGGCTGTCGGTATGCGGCAGCACCACTGCAAATTCTTCCCCACCATAGCGAGCCGCGAGGTCAGCCGGGCGGCGGATATTGCCCTCGATCACCTGCGCCACCGTGCGCAGTGCCTCGTCGCCACCTTGATGGCCATGTCGGTCGTTGAACGCCTTGAAGTGGTCCACGTCAATCATCAGCACCGTCAACGGCTCGGCCGAACGCTGGGCGCGGTCCCATTCCAGGCGCAGGCGCTGGTCCAGGGTGCGGCGGTTGGCCAGGCCGGTGAGGCCGTCGGTGGCCGCCAGTTCCGACAACACCTTCTCGGCGCGATAGCGGCGGCGCAGTTCCAGGCGCAGCATCCAGGTCAGCCACAACAGCCCCACACACAGCACGCCGGTGGCGCCACTGATCAGCAGGGCGGCGCGCTTCCAGGCGGCAAACACGTCATCGCTCGACAACGCCACCACCACAATCAGCGGCAGCGCGCCGACGCTGGTGAAGGTGTACAGCCGTTGCGCGCCACTGATGGCGGAGATGGCGCTGAAACTGCCGCTGCCTTCGCGCAGCATTCGCTTGAAGTTGGGCCGCGCGCTCAGGTCCTTGTTGATCATGTCTCTTTCGAGCAGCGGCTGCTGGGCCAACAGGATGCCGTCGTTATTCAGCAGGTTGATGCTGCTGCCGCTGCCGATGGTCAGGCTATTGAACAACTGGTCGAAATACGCCAGGCGCATGGTTGCCACCGCCACACCGGCAAACTCGCCATTGGGCCCGGGCACCCGGCGGCTGAAGGCGATGCGCCAGACTTGATCGCAGTCGCAACGAATCCTGAAGGGCCGACTGATGAACAGCCCGGCATCGGGGTTCTGCTGGTGGATCTGGAAATAGTCGCGATTGGCGAAATTACGTGGCGTGGGGGTCAGCGTGGAGGAGTCGGCGGTGACCGCGCCGGTTTTGTCCAGCAGCAGGACTTCGCCTTTGAAAGGGGCGGCCGTGGACTGGTCGAACTGCACCATATGCAGGACTTCGGCGGAAACCTGGGGCAGGTCATCGCGAGTGGTTGCGGTGATCAGGCCGTTCAGCGCCAGGTCGTAGAGCTCGACGTTGCGCAGCACATCGGCATTGATCAGTTGGGTGATATTGCTGGTGGAGCGCTTGGCTGCCTGCAAGGCGCTGGCGTGTTCGCGGATCAGCAGTACGGCAACGATGACCACGATCAGCACGACAGTAAGGCCACTGCCCAGAATCAGCAAAAGCTCCGGGCGTGCAGGCAGGGTGAAGGCGCGGCGTTGACTCATGGGACTGGCTTCGGCACTCAAGATGCTGGCAGTTTAGTTCCATGCTGTGAAAAATAAGTCGTCGCCGCTAAAAGAAAGCCTGAAGGTTAAAAAACGTCAATCGGATAGTCGACGATCACGCGGTACTCATCCACGTCCCGGTCCACTGCCGCGTAGCCATTGCCGCCGCGATTGGTCGCCCATTGCAGGCGCACGGCCAGGTCCTTGGCCTTGCCGCCTTGCACCACGTACTTGAGGTCGATGTCCCGTTCCCAGTGCTTGGCGTTCTTGCCGTCGGCACTGTACCAGGATGAGTAACCACGGCTGTCCGGATCGACCGTGGTCAGGTCGGTCTTGCCGCTGATATACGACACCGCCGAGGTCAGGCCCGGCAGGCCCAGCCCGACGAAGTCATAGGCGTACTTGAGCTTCCACGAGCGCTCGTTGGGGCCGTTGAAGTCGGAGTATTGCTGGGAGTTGTCCAGGTAGATGCTGTCGCCCTGGCTGATGTAGTCGAACGGCGTGTTGCCGTTGACCCGCTGGTAGGCGGCGGTAACGCTGTGATTGCCCACGCCCACGGTGAAATGCAGGCTGTAGGTGTTGTTGTCGATGTTGCCCAGCAAGGCTTTGCCGGTCTCCTGGGTGTGGTAGTAGTGCAGGCCCGGGTTCAGGCTGACCAGCTCGTTCAACTGCCAGGTGTAGTCCAGGTCGTAGTAGTACTGGTTCCAGATGTCCTTGAGTTCGGACGCGTACAGGTTGCTGGTCAGCCCCGGCACGCCGCTGAAGGACACGCCGGCCCAGTCCAGGTGGCGGCTGTCTTCGCCATTGGGCAATGCGCCGTAGCTGGTGCCGATGCGGCGACGGCCGCTCTGGTTGTAGAGCTTGGTGAAGCTGGCCTGGCCGCCCTCGAACATCCAGCCGTCCAGGCTGTGGTTGGTCAGGCTCACGCCGCGGAAGGTCTGGGGCAGCATGCGGGTCATGCCGCCGGCAATCACCGGGTTGTTGAGGAACAGGTCGCCGGCTTTCAGTTCGGTGTCGAAGGCGCGCATTTTCAGGGTGGCGCCGGCGGTGGAGAACGAGCCGGGCGCTTTGCCGTTGCCGGAGCTTACCGGCAGGATGCTCGAGCCATCGGTGCCGCCACCGCCGTCGAGCTTGAGGCCGAGCATGGCGTTGGCGTCCAGGCCGAAGCCGACGATGCCGGGGGTGTAGCCGGATTCGAAGATGCCGATGAAGCCCTGGCCCCATTCCTTGCTGTCATCGGTGTGAATGTCGCGACGGTCGCGGTTCATGTAGTAGTTGCGGGTGTTGATCTTGAAGCTGGAACCTTCGACGAAGCCGTCGGTGGCCGGGGTGTCTGCCGCGTGGGCAAGGGGAACGATCGTTGCAGCAATCGCGAGGAATAACGGGGTGAACGTCAGCGAGGTTTTCACCGGTGGAGCTCCTTTGGGTCAATCGAAACCGGCCAGTGTTGTTGGGGTTCCTGGCCTTTTTTCAGCGCAAAAAAAAGCCGCTGAACTCAGCGGCTTTAAGACAGATCCCCAGTGTAGAGCCCTGGAAATAAGTCGAGGGAAATCGGGGGAGAGCGGGTCGGTCTTAACCGCTGCGCTCATCGATGCGACAAATTAGCGCAGGTGAGCGGTGCGATACAGAGTGTAACAAGATAATGACTGTTGCCCAAATCGCAACAGTCTGGCAGTGGGGTGTGAGGGGCGGCCTGACAAGCCCTACCCAAGAATGTTAGCGTGCTTGCCATTCCCACGTAGTCGATGAGCCCGCCTTCCATGAAAAAGACCGTCCTCGCCTTCAGCCGCGTCACCCCGGAAATGATCGAACGCCTGCAACAGGATTTCGATGTCATCGCCCCCAACCCCAAGCAGGGCGACATCAACGCCCAGTTCAACGAAGCCTTGCCCCATGCCCACGGCCTGATCGGCGTAGGCCGCAAACTGGGCCGCGCGCAACTGGAAGGTGCGAGCAAACTGGAAGTGGTTTCCAGCGTGTCGGTGGGCTACGACAACTACGACCTGGCGTACTTCAATGAGCGCGGGATCATGCTCACCAACACCCCGGATGTGCTCACCGAAAGCACCGCCGACCTGGCCTTCGCCCTGCTGATGAGCAGCGCCCGCCGCGTCGCCGAACTGGACGCCTGGACCAAGGCCGGCCAGTGGAAAGCCAGCGTCGGCGCGCCGTTGTTTGGCTGTGATGTACACGGCAAGACCCTGGGTATCGTCGGCATGGGCAACATCGGCGCGGCCATCGCCCGTCGGGGTCGCCTGGGCTTCAACATGCCGATTCTATACAGCGGTAACAGCCGCAAGACCGAACTGGAACAGGAACTCGGCGCGCAATTTCGCAGCCTCGACCAGTTGCTGGCCGAAGCCGATTTCGTCTGCCTGGTGGTGCCGTTGAGCGAGAAAACCCGCCACCTGATCAGCCATCGTGAACTGGGCCTGATGAAGTCCAGTGCGATCCTGGTGAACATCTCCCGTGGCCCGGTGGTGGATGAGCCGGCGCTGATCCAGGCCCTGCAAAACCACACAATCCGTGGTGCGGGCCTGGATGTGTATGAGCAGGAGCCGCTGTCCGAGTCGCCGCTGTTCCAGCTGAGCAATGCGGTGACCCTGCCGCACATCGGCTCGGCCACCAACGAGACCCGCGAAGCCATGGCCAACCGCGCCCTGGAAAACCTGCGCAGCGCCTTGCTGGGCGAGCGTCCGCAGGATCTGGTAAACCCGCAGGTGTGGAAGGGCTGACGACTGCTTGTTGTAGGTAGGAGCGAGCTTGCTCGCGAAACGCGTCAACGATAACGCGGGCAGCCTGGATAAACACAGCGCCCTCAGGTTCTTCGCGAGCAAGCTCGCTCCTACAGTTTTTCGCGTGCAAGTCGATAACGGTCTATAGATCGTCATCCCTGATCCACAGAAGGTTTTTATGTCCACCACCAAAGCCCGCGCAGATTCACTCTCGCTTCTGCTCTTTACCTTGCGCAGCGGCAAGCTGATGGCGATCAACCTGCTGAAAGTCAGTGAAATCATTCCCTGCCCGCCGCTGACCAAGCTGCCGGAGTCGCACCCCCACGTCAAAGGCATCGCCACCTTGCGCGGCACCGCGTTGTCGGTGATCGACCTGAGCCGCGCCCTGGGGGAAATGCCCCTGCAAGACCCGGACGGCGGCTGCCTGATCGTCACCGATGTAAGCCGTTCCAAGCAGGGCCTGCATGTGCAGGCGGTGAGCAAGATCGTGCACTGCCTGACCACCGACATTCGCCCGCCGCCGTTTGGTTCCGGCGGTACGCGTTCGTTTATCACCGGCGTGACCCAGGTCGAAGGCGCCCTGGTGCAAGTGCTGGACATCGAGAAAGTCATCCACGGCATCGCCCCGGCGCAGATCGAAGCGGCGCCCACCGACCTGACCATGGAAGAAGCCGAAGTGCTGGGCAACGCCCGAATCCTGGTGGTGGACGACAGCCAGGTAGCGCTGCAGCAGTCGGTGCACACCCTGCGCAACCTCGGCCTCACCTGCCACACCGCCCGCAGCGCCAAGGAAGCCATTGACCGTTTGCTGGAGCTGCAAGGCACCGTCGAGCAAATCAACGTGGTGGTCTCGGACATCGAAATGTCCGAAATGGACGGCTACGCCTTTACCCGAACCCTGCGGGAAACCCCGGACTTCCAGGACCTTTATGTGCTGCTGCACACCTCCCTGGACAGTGCGATGAACAGCGAAAAAGCCCGCTTGGCCGGCGCCAATGCGGTACTCACCAAGTTTTCTTCGCCGGAACTGACCAAGTGCCTGGTGGTAGCCGCCCAGACCGTGGCGCAACAGGGCCTGTGACCGGTGGGTGAATATTTCCAGCTGCTGCGCCGCGACCTCACCGGCAGCCTGCCCGCCCCGCAGTGGCCGGCGGATATCCAGCTGGATCATTACCGCGAAGCCATGGCCCCGGCGATCCATGCGGTATTGAGCCTGGCCCAGGAACAAGGCGGCGGACGGGTCGGCTCCCTTGAGCACTGGCGCCAGCAGTTCGTTACCGATGCCGAGTTCGACCCCAAACTGTGCCTGGTGGCGAGTAACGCCAGCGGCATCCTGGGTGTGTCCCAATGCTGGACCAGCGCCTACATCAAGAACCTGGCCATTCACCCCTGTGCCCAGGGCATGGGGTTGGGCCGTGCGTTATTGCTGCACACCTTCCAGGTGTTCAAGCAACGCGGCGAAGCGTTTGTCGACCTCAAGGTGCTGGAGTCCAACTTGCGGGCACGGCGGCTGTATGAACGTGTGGGCATGGTGTTTGTGCTTCGCGACCTTGTCCCCGAGGACTGACGGCGCTGGCGCATAACTTGCTTTGCACAGAGGCAGAACGGTGAACAGAGGCAAAAACCCGCCACCGTTCATGAGTGCCTTCTGACCTTGCCTGGTGACAGACCCTCCATGAATACCCATTTTTCCTGCGTCGGTTGCGGCAAATGCTGCACCGACCACCATGTGCCCTTGACCCTTGAAGAAGCCCGCAGCTGGGCGGCTGACGGCGGTAATGTCATCGTGCTGGTGGAAGGTTTCCTGGGCAGTGGCCTGGGGCTGCCCGAGTTGCAACGTGACCACGCGCAACGCCGTTCCGCCATCGTGCCCAGCGGCAATACCGAGGCGTATGTGGCAATCACCTTTGCCGCCTATAACGCCGGGCGCTGCCGGAATCTTGACGAAGACGACCGTTGCCGCATTTACGAGCGGCGGCCGTTGGTGTGCCGCATCTACCCGATGGAGATCAATCCGCACATCCCGTTGAACCCGGCAGCCAAGGACTGCCCGCCGGAATCCTGGGAGCAGGGGCCGGCGCTGATCGTGGGGGGCGAGTTGATGGACAAGGAGCTGGCCGAGTTGATCCGCCGCTCACGCCAGGCTGACCGCGATGATATCCAGGCCAAGGAAGCCGTGTGCGGGTTGCTGGGCATCCATACCACGGCGCTCAAGGGCGATGGGTTTACCGCGTACTTGCCCGACATGGGCCTGTTTGCCCAGGCGATCGAGTTGGCGACGCAAGAAGTCGTGCAGGCCAATGAGTGGGTGTTTCATGTGTCCGGGATGGACATTGCCGAGCAGTTGCTGGACGCCGGCGCCCGGATTGCCACCGAGGTGCCGGCCAACTATGCGTTCATTTCATTGCGGGCGGCTTAAGCGCTAGCGCCGCTTGCCCCAGAATTCCTCCGCCAACCGCCGCAAGTCATCCGCCAGCCCCGCCACGTCCCCTGAGCTGAGCTGGCTCTGCTGGCCAGCGCTGACCGTCACTTCCCCGGCATTGCGAATGCCGATGATGTTGCGGTTGATGTCCTCGCTCACCGCACTCTGTTCTTCCACCGCCGCCGCAATCTGCTGGCTCATGGCGGTAATTCGGGTCACTCGCTGGCTGATCCCATCCAGTGCGGCAGCGGCGCGCTGGGCCTGATCGACGCTGGCCTCGACATGCTGGCTGCTTTGCGCCATCGCCTGCACTGCATCCCGGGCGCCGCCTTGCAGGGTGCTGATCATGTGCTGGATCTCATTGGTCGAATCCTGCGTACGCTGGGCCAGGCCTCGTACCTCATCGGCCACCACGGCAAACCCGCGTCCTTGCTCCCCGGCCCGCGCCGCTTCGATGGCGGCATTCAGCGCCAGCAGGTTGGTCTGTTCGGCAATCGCCCGGATCACTTCCAGCACCCCGGAAATATCGCCGCTGTGGCTTTCCAGTTGATGGATCACTGCGGTGGCCCGCGCCAGTTCCTCGGACAAACGCAGCACCGCGTCGCGGCTTTCATCCACCCGTTGATGGCCCTCGCGGGTTTCGCTGCCGGCCTGGTCAGCGGCCCTGGACGCCTGCAACGCGTGCTCGGCGACTTGCGCCACGCTGGCGGCCATTTGATTGATCGCAGCGGCGACCTGATCCGTCTGGGTCTGTTGGCCGAGGCTGCTGGTGTGGCTGCTGTCCAGTTGTTGCACCAGCGCCGCGGCATGGCCGGACAGACGTTGCGACGCATCGCCAATCCGGCCGACCACTGCGCCCACCTGGGCCTCCAGCATCTGCATGGCAAACTCGATACGCCCGAACTCGTCCTTGCGCCCGGTGTAGATCGCCTGGCTCAGCGGGTTATCGGCAATCAGCCGTGCCCGCTGGTTCAACTGTGCCAGGGGCCGTAACAAGCCATGCACACCCGCTACCCCCACGGCGCAGGCCGCCGTTCCCGCCAGCAGTTGCCAGGTCAGCGGATAAGTCGCCAGCCCAAGGCCCAATGCCCAGGTTGCGGCGCAAGCCCCCAGGACCCATGCCGACAGCTT
Organism: Pseudomonas sp. 21615526; assembly: GCF_013386245.1. Taxonomy (NCBI): domain Bacteria; kingdom Pseudomonadati; phylum Pseudomonadota; class Gammaproteobacteria; order Pseudomonadales; family Pseudomonadaceae; genus Pseudomonas; species Pseudomonas sp. 21615526. The sequence continues at coordinate 83,747 of NZ_JACAOM010000012.1, forward strand.
GAAGGTCATGCCCACCACGGGCCGTGCTCGCCGAGTGCCGGCACGCAGGCGGGCATAGGCCCGTTCGGCCCGATGCACCCGCCGTGCATCGGGCTTGGTGCGCACCGATTGATACTCCACCGTCACGCCGTCCCGGGTGACCGGCGTGGCATAGGCACTGACCCAATAGTGATCGCCGTTCTTGCAGCGATTTTTCACCATGCCCATCCACGAGCGACCGCTTTTCAATACCTGCCACATGTGCGCAAACGCCGCGGCCGGCATGTCCGGGTGACGCAGCAGGTTGTGCGGCGTGCCCAGCAGCTCCTCGCGGGTGTAGCCGCTGATATCGATGAAGTCCTGGTTGGCGTAGGTAATTGCGCTGGTCAGGTCGGTGGTCGAGAGGATATTGGCGTCGGGGGCAAAATCCACATTTCGACCGGTGACCGGCAGATTGATCTTCATGGAAAAGCGCGCTCGTGATTGTTGGAGGAGTCGGCAGGGCGTCGACTCTAAGCGCACCGGTTGGGCAAATACTGATCCAGCTCATGTTCCGCGCAATTAATTGGCCATTACGGTCTGGAGAGCGGCGCGTCCAGGCGGTAGGGCTCGATGATGCGTTGGTATTCGCCGCTCTGTTTCAGTTGCTCGAGGGCGTGATTGAGGGCGCTGCGCAAGGCGGTGTCGGGCTTGCGCAGTGCGATCGCCACGCCGTTACCCAGCAGTTCGGTGGAGACGTGAGGGCCGAGGAAGTCGAAAACCTGACCATCAGCGGTGTCGAGCAGCGCCTCACGGATTTCCACGGTGCCTTGCAATGTTGCATCGATGTCGCCTGCCAGCAGGCTGCGGATCAGCTCGTCATTGCGCCAGAATGCCTTGACGATGACCCCCTTGGGCGCCCACTTCGACAGGGCGAAGGCTTCGCGGTTGCTGCCCACCAGAACGCCCACGCGCTTGCCCTTCAGTGACCGTGGGGTCGGCTTCAACCCTGATGTCTTGCGGGCCACCAGGCGCGTGGTGATCGGATAAAGGTTATCGGTGAAATTCACCCGCTGGCGCCGTTTCAGTGTAGGGGCCATGCCCATGATCGCGTCGAATTGCCTGGCTTCAAGGGCGGGGAAGTTTTCCACAAGGACCTGGTCGACCCAGGTACACCGCACATTGAGCTGTATGCATAAGGCATTGCCCAGCTCGATGTTCAGCCCTGCAAGCTGGCCATGTTGATTGCGGCTTTGGAAGGGTGGAAATTGCGCAGCAACGGCGAAACGAATTTCATGCCGTGGTTGACCGCTGGCCGCAGTGGTGGAGAAAACGCTGGCCATCAGCGACAACAACAGCACGACACAGGTGCGTATCAGAACCACAGGGGACGTCCTTTTCCAGAAAACCAGCTTTACCACGTCCAGCCCCGAGCGAAAGAGTCGGGGCAAGCGGGTGTCATGCAAGCTTTCAAGAATTGGCCGCAGGCCTACAAGGCGAAACGTCAGTAACTGTTGTAGGCATAAATCTCCATTACGGAGGATTTATTACCGGTCAGCGCTTGCCCATCGAGCGACGGGTGCCGGGAGGCGCCATGCCCGGGCTCTTGGTGTGGCCGTTCTTGGCGCCGTTTTTGTACCACGGCTGGCTGGCGTTTTTCGCCCCGGCCAGTTCGCCCGGCTTGAACGGAAACTTGAACGCCGGGATCTCGGCCTTGGTTTCGCCTTCGACGCTGTCAGGGTTGGCCTGTTGGTCGATGTCGACCGCTTCAACAGCGGGTTGTGTCGGGGAATTCATGGTGGCTCCGGGGAGTACTGAAAATGACGCGGGCCCGACTTGCAGGCCACACCGCCGCGCAGTATACCTGCGCGCCTCGGATCTTTAACCACTGCTCGTACGAATGGTCGGACTTTACTGACGGCGCTGTCAGTTAGCAGTCACTTTGCTGACCCGGTTGGCGGGCTATAAAGAGCCTTCATTCTTCCGATCCTTTGCCCTGGCGCCTCACCCCATGCACATTCAACGAAAACCTGCCTTGATCGTGGGCGTCCTTGTGGTACTGGCCGTGGTTGCCTGGGTGGTGACCCGCCCGGCCAAGACCAAACTGACCGCATCGTCGGCGATCCCGGTGCGGGTGATCAGCGTCAAACAGCAGGACATCCCGCGGTTTGTCAGCGGCATCGGCTCGGTGCTGTCGTTGCACAGCGTGGTGATTCGCCCGCAGATCGACGGCATCCTTACCAAATTGCTGGTCAAGGAAGGTCAACTGGTGAAGGCCGGCGACCTGCTGGCGACCATTGATGACCGCTCGATCCGCGCCAGCCTGGACCAGGCCAAGGCGCAGCTCGGGGAAAGCCAGGCGCAACTGCAAGTCGCGCTGGTCAACCTCAAGCGCTACAAGGAACTGAGCATCGACGACGGCGTGTCCAAGCAGACCTATGACCAGCAACAAGCCCTGGTCAACCAGCTCAAGGCCACGGCCCAAGGCAACCAGGCCGCGATTGATTCGGCCCAGGTGCAGCTTTCCTACACCCAGATTCGCTCGCCGGTTACCGGTCGCGTCGGGATTCGCACAGTGGATGAAGGCAACTTCCTGCGCATGAGCGACACCCAGGGCTTGTTCTCCGTGACCCAGATCGACCCGATTGCCGTCGAGTTCTCCCTGCCGCAACAGATGCTTCCGACCCTGCAAGGCCTGATCGCCGCGCAACTGCCCGCCGACGTCAACGCCTACATGGGCGCCGACACCGACGGCCAGACCGGCGACCTGCTGGGGGAGGGCCGCCTGAGCCTGATCGACAACCAGATCAGCGGCACCACCGGCACCATCCGCGCCAAGGCCGAGTTCAGCAACGGCGCTCAGAAACTCTGGCCGGGGCAGTTGGTGACGATCCGCATCCAGACCGCCCTGCACAAGAATGCCCTGGTGGTGCCGCCTACCGTGGTGCAACGCGGCCTGGATTCGCACTTCGTGTACCGGCTCAAGGGTGACAAGGTAGAGGTGGTGCCGGTGCAGGTGCTGTACCAGAACAGCGACATGAACATCCTCCAGGGTGTGCAGGCCGGCGATGTGCTGGTCAGCGACGGCCAGTCACGGCTCAAGGCGGGCGCCCAGGTTGATGTGCTCAAGGAGCCGCCGCAGGTGATCCAGACCGTTGATGCCAAGGTGCAGCCATGAGTGGCAGTCGTTCGCCGTCGGCCTGGTGCGTCGACCACCCGGTCGCCACCTTGCTGCTGACCTTCGCCCTGGTATTGCTCGGGATGATTGCCTTCCCACGCCTGGCCATCGCCCCACTGCCGGAAGCGGAATTTCCGACGATCCAGGTCAGTGCGACGCTGCCCGGCGCCAGCCCGGACACCATGGCCTCATCCGTGGCAACGCCGCTGGAGGTGCAATTCAGCGCCATCCCCGGCATGACCCAGATGACCTCCAGCAGTGCCTTGGGCTCCAGCCTGCTGACCCTGCAATTCACCCTTACCAAGAGCATCGACACCGCCGCCCAGGAAGTGCAGGCGGCGATCAACACCGCGTCCGGCAAACTGCCCAGCGACATGCCGAGCCTGCCGACCTGGAAGAAGGTCAACCCGGCGGACAGCCCGGTGCTGATCCTCAGCGTCAGTTCCGACAGCATGCCCAGCACCGAGCTGAGCGACTACGTGGAAACCCTGCTGGCCCGGCAGATCAGCCAGATCGACGGCGTCGGCCAGATCAACATTACCGGCCAGCAACGCCCGGCCATCCGGGTGCAGGCGTCGGCCGATAAACTCGCGGCCATCGGCCTGACCCTGGCGGACGTGCGCCTGGCGATCCAGCAATCGAGCCTGAACCTGGCCAAGGGCGCGATCTACGGCGAGAACAGCGTGTCGACCCTCTCGACCAACGACCAGTTGTTCCACCCCGAGGATTACGCCCAGCTGATCGTGTCCTACAAGGACGGGGCACCTGTACAGCTGCGGGATATCGCCAAAGTCATCAACGGCTCGGAAAACGCCTACGTGCAGGCCTGGTCCGGCGACACCCCAGGCGTCAACCTGGTGATCTCCCGCCAGCCCGGCGCGAATATCGTCGAGACCGTGGACCGCATTCAAGCCGAACTGCCGCGCCTGCAAGCCATGCTGCCGGCCTCGGTGCAGGTCAGCGTGTTGACCGACCGCACCAAGACCATCCGCGCGTCCCTGCATGAAGTGGAAGTGACCCTGCTGATCGCCATCCTGCTGGTGGTGGCGGTGATGGCGCTGTTCCTGCGCCAGCTGTCGGCCACGTTGATCGTGTCCAGCGTGCTCGGCGTGTCGCTGGTGGCCAGTTTTGCCCTGATGTACCTGATGGGCTTCAGCCTGAACAACCTGACCCTGGTGGCGATCGTGATCGCCGTGGGGTTTGTGGTGGACGATGCGATCGTGGTGGTGGAGAACATTCACCGCCACCTGGAAGCGGGCCTCGACAAGCGCGAAGCCGCGATCAAGGGCGCGGGTGAAATCGGTTTTACCGTGGTCTCCATCAGCTTCTCGCTGGTGGCGGCGTTTATCCCGCTGCTGTTCATGGGCGGTGTCGTGGGGCGGTTGTTCAAGGAGTTTGCCTTGACAGCCACCTCGACCATCCTGATTTCGGTGGTGGTCTCGCTGACCCTGGCGCCGACCCTGGCCGCATTGTTCATGCGCGCACCAACCCATCATGCCCACGACAAACCCGGTTTCAGCGAACGCCTGCTGGCCGGCTATGCGCGCAATCTGCGCCGCGCCCTGGCCCATCAACGCACCATGGCCGCGATCTTCATGGTGACCCTGGCCCTGGCCGTGGTCGGCTACGTGTTTATCCCCAAGGGTTTCTTTCCGGTACAAGACACCGGCTTCGTCCTCGGCACCAGCGAAGCGGCGGCCGACGTGTCGTTCCCGGACATGGTCGCCAAGCACAAGGCAATCGCCGAGATCGTCAAGGATGACCCGGCGGTGGAAGCGTTCTCCCATTCGGTGGGTGTGACCGGCAGCAACCAGACCATCGCCAACGGCCGGTTCTGGATTGCCTTGAAAGATCGCGGGGATCGCGACGTGTCGGCCAGCCAGTTTATCGACCGGATCCGCCCGAAACTGGCGAAAGTGCCGGGCATCGTCCTGTACCTGCGGGCCGGCCAGGACATCAACTTGAGCTCCGGCCCCAGCCGCGCCCAGTACCAGTACGTGCTCAAGAGCAATGACGGCCCGACCCTGAATACCTGGACCCAGCGCCTCACCGAAAAACTGCGGGCAAACCCGGCGTTCCGCGACCTGTCCAACGACTTGCAACTGGGCGGCAGCATCACCCACATCAGCATCGACCGTCAGGCCGCCGCGCGGTTTGGCCTCACCGCCACCGATGTGGACCAGGCGCTGTACGACGCCTTCGGCCAGCGCCAGATCAACGAGTTCCAGACCGAGATCAACCAGTACCAGGTGGTGCTGGAACTGGACACCCAGCAACGCGGCAAGGCCGAAAGCCTGAACTACTTCTACCTGCGCTCGCCGCTGACCAACGAGATGGTGCCGCTGTCGGCGGTGGCCAAGGTCGACCCGCCTACCGTCGGGCCGTTGTCCATCAGCCATGACGGCATGTTCCCGGCGGCCAACCTGTCTTTCAACCTGGCACCCGGCGTCGCGTTGGGCGATGCGGTGATCCTGCTCAACCAGGCGAAGAATGAAATCGGCATGCCGACCACCATCATCGGCAACTTCCAGGGCGCGGCCCAGGCGTTCCAGAGTTCATTGGCCAGCCAGCCCTGGCTGATCCTCGCGGCACTGGTGGCGGTCTACATTATCCTGGGTGTGCTGTACGAGAGCTTCGTGCACCCGCTGACGATCATCTCCACCTTGCCATCGGCGGGGTTGGGGGCGCTGATCATGCTGTCACTGATGGGCCAGGACTTTTCGATCATGGCGTTGATCGGCCTGGTGCTGCTGATCGGGATCGTGAAGAAGAACGGTATCCTGATGATCGACTTCGCCCTGGACGCTCAGCGCGTACGCGGCCTGCCGCCCGAGGAAGCGATTTATGAGGCGTGTGTCACGCGGTTCCGGCCGATCATCATGACCACCCTGGCCGCCCTGCTGGGTGCGGTGCCGCTGATGCTGGGCTCCGGCCCCGGCGCGGAAATGCGCCAGCCGCTGGGTATCGCGGTGGTGGGCGGGTTACTGGTGAGCCAGGCGCTGACGCTGTTCACCACACCGGTCATATACTTGTACCTCGAGAAGTTTTTCCACAGACCCAAACCAGCTCCCCAGCTGGCAATCACACACTGAGGCTGAGGCCCCGTCCTGGAACAAAAGGCTCATGCGTGTACTGATTATTGAAGACGAAGAAAAAACCGCCGACTACCTGCACCGCGGCCTGACGGAGCAAGGCTATACCGTCGACGTCGCCCGTGAAGGCGTCGAAGGGTTGCACCTGGCCCTGGAGAACGATTACGCGGTCATCGTGCTCGACGTGATGCTGCCCGGCCTGGATGGCTTTGGTGTATTGCGCGCGCTGCGGGCGCGCAAGCAGACGCCGGTGATCATGCTCACCGCCCGCGAGCGCGTGGAAGACCGTATTCGCGGCCTGCGCGAAGGCGCGGATGATTACCTCGGCAAGCCGTTCTCGTTCCTCGAACTGGTGGCGCGCCTGCAAGCCCTGACCCGTCGCAGTGGCGGGCATGAGCCGGTGCAGGTGACCATCGCCGACCTGTGGATCGACCTGATCAGCCGCAAGGCCAGTCGCAACGGCGTTCGCCTGGACCTGACCGCCAAGGAGTTCTCGCTGCTCAGCGTATTGGCCCGGCGCCAGGGTGAAATCCTGTCCAAGACCTCGATTGCGGAAATGGTCTGGGATATCAATTTCGACAGTGACGCCAATGTGGTGGAAGTAGCGATCAAACGCCTGCGGGCCAAGCTCGACGGGCCGTTCGAACAGAAACTGCTGCACACCATCCGTGGCATGGGTTACGTGCTGGAGAACCGCAGTGTCGGCTAACTCCATCGCCCTGCGCCTGAGCGGCATGTTCACCCTGGTGGCGCTGCTGATCTTCCTGTTGATCGGCGGCGCGCTGTACCAGCAGGTGGACAAAGGCCTGGGCCTGCTGCCCGGGGCCGAGCTGGATGCGCGCTACAGCGTGCTGGAGTCTTCGGTCAATCGCTTCGGTACGCCGGACCATTGGGCGAAGATCACCGCCAAGCTCAAGTTGTTGGGAGAGGAAGACAAGCGCATTCGCTTCTGGGTGGTGAGCAGCGACCCGACCTACGAATACGGCAACCCGGACGCGCAGATTCGCGCCTTTGCCGCCGGCCCGACCGGCAAGCGCGACTTGCGCCTGCCGGGCCATGCCTACCCGTTCAAAGTATTGGTCAGCCAGTTTCCAGCCAAGGAGCAGCGCCCGCCGCTGCGTTTCCTGATCGCGGTCGACACCGAGAACTTCCGCGCCACCCAGCATCAACTGCTGGTGGCGCTGATCGGCCTGGCGTTTGTCGGCGTGCTGCTGGCCTCGCTGCTGGGGTTCTGGGTGGCGCGCATCGGTCTCAAGCCGCTGATCAAGCTGTCGGACGAGGCGCAGAAACTTGCACCGCCGAAACTCTCCGGGCGCCTGCAATTGTCGCCATTGCCGCCGGAGCTGAAGCAGTTCGTCAACTCCTTCAACTCGACCCTCGACCGGGTAGAACAGGCCTATTCGCGCCTGGAGTCATTCAACGCCGATGTGGCCCATGAGCTGCGCTCGCCGCTGACCAACCTGATCGGCCAGACCCAGGTGGCGCTGACCCGTGGGCGTTCGGCCGAGCATTATTTCGAGGTGCTGCAATCGAACCTCGAAGAGCTGGAACGGCTGCGCTCGATCATCAATGACATGCTGTTCCTGGCCAGTGCCGACCAGGGCAGCAAGGCCACCAAGCTGATCACCAGTTCGCTGGCGGATGAAGTGGCGACCACCCTGGATTACCTGGACTTTATCCTCGAGGACGCCCAGGTGCAGGTGCGTGTGACCGGCGATGCCCAGGTGCAGATCGAGAAGGCGCACTTGCGCCGGGCGTTGATCAACCTGTTGAGCAATGCGGTGCAGCATACGGCGCCTGGCCAGGTGATCGAGGTGAAGATCGAAGTGCTGGAGGACCACGTGGCGATCGGGGTGACCAACCCGGGCGATGAGATTGCCAGCGAGCACCTGCCCCGGTTGTTCGAGCGGTTCTATCGGGTGGACGCGTCCCGCAGCAATAGCGGGGCGAATCACGGGTTGGGACTGGCGATCGTCAAGGCGATCGCGTTGATGCACGGCGGAGATGTGTTTGTGCGCAGCGAGGGCGGCGGCAACACCTTTGGCATTACGCTGCCGGTGTAGTGGCTGCCCCCCTCAGTTACTCAGTCGTACCCCGCCCAAACTGCCACTTAGCTCATAGGCCGCCAGTTCCGCCTGATGCGCGGCCATGATTTCCGGCAGGGAGCTGCGCAGGTATTCCACCCACGTCTTGATCTTCGCATCCAGGTATTGGCGCGATGGGTAGATGGCGTACAGGTTGAGCTCCTGGGAGCGGTAGTTGGGCATCACCCGCACCAGGGTGCCGTTGCGCAGCCCTTCAATCGCCGCATACACCGGCAACAGGCCAACGCCCATGCCGCTGGTGATCGCGGTCTTCATCGCATCCGCCGAGTTCACCAGGAACGGTGAGCTGTTGATCGCCACACTTTCCTGGCCTTCCGGGCCATTGAACGACCATTTATCCAGCTGAATCACCGGGCTGACCAGGCGCAGGCACGCGTGGTTGAGCAGGTCGCTGGGCCGTTGCGCGCAGCCGTTGGCCTTGACGTAGGCCGGCGAGGCACAGGCGATGCTGTAAGTTATCCCCAGGCGCTGCGAGACAAACCCCGAATCCGGCAACTCGCTGGCGAGCACGATGGACACGTCGTAACCCTCATCCAGCAGGTCCGGCACGCGGTTGGCCATGGTCAGGTCAAAGGTCACGTCCGGGTGGGTGCGGCGGTAGCGGGCAATCGCATCGATCACGAAGTGCTGGCCGATGCCGGTCATGGTGTGCACTTTCAGCTGCCCGGCGGGGCGGGCGTGGGCGTCGCTGGCTTCGGCTTCCGCTTCCTCGACATACGCCAGGATCTGCTCGCAACGCAGCAAATAGCGCTTGCCGGCCTCGGTCAGGGCGATGCGGCGGGTGGTGCGGTTGAGCAAACGGGTTTGCAGATGGGCCTCAAGGTTGGAGACCGCGCGCGAGACGTTGGCCGTGGTGGTATCCAGTTGCACGGCGGCGGCGGTGAAGCTGCCGGCTTCGGCCACACAACTGAAGGCGCGCATGTTTTGCAAGGTGTCCATTAAGGTGCTCTCAGGGGAGATGGCAAATTGTGACACGAAGTTGCAGGATCCAGTGATCCCTACGAACGGATTATCGCCTGAACGGTAACAAAGATTCACAAGAATCCCACCTTATCGCCATCCGGCCCGCCCCTTAGAATTGCGCCACCTTCCCCGCAACACCCTCTCAGGAATTCGCAGCAGTGCCGCGTCGCATCAGCAGAGAGCTGAAGACTCTCAGTGTTTGGGCCTTATCGTTAGCAATCAGCGGCTGCATCGGAACCGGAGGAATTGCCCCTCAAGGCCAGTCACTCGTCGCCAGTTCATTGGCCACCGACGAGGCGATCAAAAGCGCCGCCCAGGACGCCCACTGGCCCACCGCGCAATGGTGGCAAGCCTACGGCGACCCGCAACTCAACCACTGGATCGACCTCGCCGTGCAAGGCAGCCCGAGCATGGCCATGGCCGCTGCACGTGTGCGTGAAGCCCGGGCCATGGCCGGGATCGCCGAGTCGGCCGAGTCGTTGCAGATCAATGGTGATGCCACGCTCAAGCGCCATAACTGGCCCAGCGACCAATTCTACGGCCCGGGCGCGCTGGACAATTCCACCACCTGGGACAACAACGCGTCCCTGGGGCTGAGTTATGCCCTCGACCTCTGGGGCCGCGAAAGCAACGCCACCGAGCGCGCCGTGGACATGGCCCACATGAGCGCCGCCGAAGCGCGCCAGGCGCAGCTCGAATTGCAGAACAACGTGGTGCGCGCCTATATCCAGCTGTCGTTGCACTTCGCCCAGCGCGATATCGTGGCCGCCACCCTGGCCCAGCAACAACAGATTCTCGACCTGGCGCAAAAGCGTTTGAATGGTGGGATCGGCACCCACTTCGAAGTCAGCCAGGCCGAGACGCCGCTGCCGGAAACCCATCGCCAGATGGACGCCCTGGATGAACAGATCGCCCTGAGTCGCAACCAGTTGGCCGCGCTGGCGGGCAAAGGGCCGGGGGCGGGCGCGCAGTTGCAGCGGCCCACCCTGTCCCTCGCGGCACCGCTGAAACTGCCGTCGAGCTTGCCCGCCGAACTGCTCGGCCAGCGCCCGGACGTGGTCGCCAGCCGCTGGCAAGTGGCGGCCCAGGCCCGTGGCATTGATGTGGCCCACGCCGGTTTCTACCCCAACGTCGACCTGGTGGGCAGCCTCGGCTACGTCGCCACCGGCGGCGGAATGCTGAGTTTCCTGACCGGTAAGAAACTCAACTACACCGCCGGCCCTGCCATCAGCCTGCCGATCTTCGACGGTGGCCGCCTGCGCTCGCAACTGGGTGAAGCCAGCGCCGGCTACGACATCGCCGTCGCGCACTACAACCAGACCCTGGTCAACGCGCTCAAGGGCATCAGCGACCAGTTGATCCGCCGCGAGTCGATGGACAAGCAGCAAGCCTTCGCCGCCGAATCCGTGGCCTCGGCGCAGAAAACCTATGACATCGCGATGATCGCCTACCAGCGCGGCCTCACCGACTACCTCAACGTGCTGAATGCCCAGAGCCTGTTGTTCCGCCAGCAGCAGGTGCAGCAGCAGGTCCAGGCCGCACGCCTGAGTGCCCACGCCGAACTGGTGACCGCGTTGGGCGGTGGCCTCGGTGCCGGCAGCGATGTACCTCAGGACAGCCAGACTTTACCGAGCAAGACCCCGGCGGCCCTCGCCGTGTTTGATCACTGAGTAGGATGCGATGACTCCCTTGCCTGCACCGCTGCGCTGGTTGCACTCGCTTGAGTGGCGCCGCGGTTTCTTCGATTGGGCACGCAGTGATGGCGTGACCTGGGTCTATATCTTCAAGGTGCTGATCGCGGCGTTCCTGACGCTGTGGCTGGCCATGCGCCTGGAATTGCCGCAACCGCGTACCGCGATGATCACGGTATTTATCGTGATGCAGCCGCAAAGCGGCCAGGTATTCGCCAAGAGTTTCTACCGCTTCCTGGGCACCCTGGCGGGCTCGGCGGTGATGGTGTTCCTGATCGCGTTGTTTGCGCAGAACACTGAACTGTTCCTCGGTTCGCTGGCGATCTGGGTCGGCATCTGCACTGCTGGCGCGACCCGCAATCGCAACTTTCGCGCCTACGGTTTTGTGCTGGCCGGCTACACCGCGGCGATGGTCGGCTTGCCGGCCCTGGCCCATCCCGACGGCGCGTTTATGGCGGCGGTGTGGCGAGTCCTGGAAATCTCGTTGGGGATTGTCTGCTCCACGCTGGTCAGCGCCGCGATCCTGCCGCAAACCTCCAGCGCTGCGATGCGCAACGCCCTGTACCAGCGCTTCGGTGTGTTCGCGCTGTTCGTCACCGACGGCCTGCGCGGTCGCAGCGAGCGCGAAGGCTTTGAACGCAGCAACGTGCGCTTTATCGCCGAAGCCGTGGGCCTGGAAGGGCTGCGCAGCATCACCGTGTTCGAAGACCCGCACATGCGTCGGCGCAATGGCCGGCTGACGCGCTTGAACAGCGAGTTCATGGGCATCACCACGCGCTTCAACGCCTTGCACCAATTGCTCGAGCGCCTGCGCAGCCAGGAGGCCGATCACGTGGTGGCTGCCATCAAGCCGGGCCTGCAAGACCTGGCGGAACTGCTCGACGGTTTTTCCGGCCGTGCGCTCACCAGCCCCGATGCGGCGCGCCTGGCCAATCAGTTGAACGCCTACAAGGAAGGCCTGCCCGCCAAGGTGCGCAGCCTGCGCACCCGCTTCCAGGAAAGCGCCCCCAGCGACGCCGAACTGTTGGACTTTCACACCGCCTATGAGCTGCTGTACCGCTTCGTCGACGACTTGCACAACTACGCCCAGACCCACGCCTCCCTGGCGGATCACAGCCACGAGCGCGAACACTGGGACGAACCCTACACCCCCAAAACCAACTGGCTGGCCTGCGCCGCCTCGGGGATTCGCGCCTCGTTTATCCTGATCGTGCTCGGCAGTTACTGGGTGGCCACGGCCTGGCCCAGTGGCGCCACCATGACCCTGATCGCCGCGGCGACGGTGGGTTTGTCGGCCGCCACCCCCAACCCCAAGCGCATGGCCTTTCAAATGGCTTGCGGCACCTTGATCGGGGCGCTGGTGGGCTTTGTCGAAATGTTCTTCGTGTTCCCCTGGATCGACGGTTTCCCGTTGCTGTGCGTGATGCTCGCGCCGGTGATCATCTTCGGTTCGTTCCTGGCTTCGCGCCCGCAGTACGCGGGAGTCGGCGTCGGGTTGCTGATCTTCTTCAGCACCGGCTCGGTGCCGGACAACCTCACGATCTACAACCCCTACACCTTCATCAACGACTACATCGCCATGGTCATCGGCATGCTGGTGTGTGCGGCGGCGGGCGCGATCATCCTGCCGCCCAACAGCCGCTGGTTGTGGCGTCGGCTGGAGCAGGACTTGCGCGAGCAAGTGGTGTTCGCCATCAGCGGCAAACTCAAGGGCCTGGCGTCGGGTTTCGAAAGCCGCACCCGCGACCTGCTGCACCAGGCCTACGGCTTTGCCGCCGGGCAACCCCAGGTGCAACGCAACCTGCTGCGCTGGATGTTCGTGGTGCTGGAAGTCGGCCACGCGATCATCGAGTTGCGCAAAGAACAGGCGATCCTGCCGGTGCACCCGGCGTATGCCGAGTCCCAGCCGTGGCGCCAGGCGATCCGGGTGATGGGCCGTTCGCTGGTGCGGCTGTTCCTGCAACCCAGCGCCAGCAACCTGGAGCGCAGCCTGGTCGCCGTGGACCATGCCATCAGCCGCGTGCAGGCCACCGACGAACCCTTCGCCCCGCACTTCGACACCTCGGCCCTGCGCCGGGTGAAAAGCTACCTGCACTTTATCCGCACCTCATTGCTGGACCCGCAATCACCCCTGGCTGCCCTCAAGCCCGAAGGACCCGCCCATGCCTCGTGAAATCGCCTTCCACGGCGTCTACATGCCCACCATGACCCTGATGTTTCTGATCGCGGCGGGCCTGGCCTGGGCCCTTGACCGGTTCCTGGCCGGCTTTGACCTGTACCGTTTTTTCTGGCACCCGGCGCTGCTGCGCCTGAGCCTGTTCGCTTGCTTGTTCGGCGCCCTGGCGCTGACCGTCTACCGTTGAGAATGCCCCGATGAAAAAGTTTTTCAGCCTGCTCGCGACCTTGCTGGTACTGGCCCTGGCGATCTGGATTGGCCGCACGTTGTGGGTGCACTACATGGAAACTCCCTGGACCCGCGATGGCCGGGTGCGCGCCGACATCATCAACGTCGCCGCCGACGTCACCGGCGAAGTGGTCAACGTTCCGGTGCGTGACAACCAGTTGGTGAAAAAGGGCGACCTGCTGATGCAGATCGACCCTGAGCATTACCAGATTGCGGTCAAGCAGGCGCAATCCCTGGTGGCTTCCCGCAAGGCCACCTGGGAGATGCGCAAGGTCAACGCCCACCGCCGCGCCGACCTCGACGCCCTGGTGATCTCCAAGGAAAACCGCGACGACGCCAGTAACATCGCCGACTCGGCCCTGGCCGACTACCAACATGCCCTGGCCCAGCTTGAAGCGGCGCAACTGAACCTCAAGCGCACCCAGGTGGTGGCGGCGGTCGACGGCTACGTCACCAACCTCAACGTGCACCGCGGCGACTATGCACGCATCGGCGAGGCGAAGATGGCGGTGGTGGATATGAACTCGTTCTGGGTGTACGGCTTCTTTGAAGAAACCAAGCTGCCCCACGTCAAAGTCGGGGACAAGGCCGACATGCAGTTGATGAGCGGCGAAACCCTCAAGGGACACGTGGAAAGCATTTCGCGCGGCATCTACGACCGGGACAACCCGGAGAGCCGCGAGTTGATCGCCGATGTGAACCCGACGTTCAACTGGGTGCGCCTGGCCCAGCGGGTGCCGGTGCGGATTCATATCGATGAAGTGCCGGAAGGTGTGCTGTTGGCGGCGGGGATCACCTGCACCGTGATCGTCAACCAAACACAGAACTGAATGTGGGAGCGGGCTTGCTCGCGAAGGCAGTGTGTCAGTCAACGAAAATATCGACTGATCCACCGCATTCGCGAGCAAGCCCGCTCCCACATTTTGACCGTGTCAGGCCTGTAGAAACGTCTCGTGCAAATGGCGCCACAGCAGGGCGCCACTGGCCTGTTTTTCAAACACCACGGTCGATCGCCGATCGGTTTGGGCACCGCTGCCATCCACCTGCTGTTCGCGATAACTTACCGTCGCGCCACGGGCATGTCGGTCAATCCCGGCAAACTCGCTGAGGCTGATCTTGAACCCGGGCCGCTTGCCGCCAGCCTGGCTGAACAGCTGGTTGAGCAGTGCAAAATCCAGTTGTTTGCCCGCCGGGGTGATCATGGAAAAGTCCGGCGAAAAACGCCTCAGCAAAACCTCCAGTGTTCCCTCGGGGGCTGTGCCGGCAAACCATTGTTCGATCTCGACATGGGCCTGGATCACTTCATCAAAAAAATCGCGGTAGTCAATCATCGTGTGGGCTCGGGTTAGGTGTTCAGATGGCGAATCACGTTGACCAGCACGGGTGAAAAGGGCTTCAGTCGTCTATTCACATCAGGTTGCTGTAACTCCTCTGCCAAAATGTTCAGCAGATCGATGTTCTCGATGTTGATGTCTTCGCCATCCATCCGGCTGTTGAAAAGAAGTGTGCTGAGAATGTCTCGCCTATCGTTGAACAGCGCTCGATTTTTTTCACGACTGTTGCCCAGGTTTAGCACCTGAATGGATGTAGTTGCTCTAGCGGTTAAACCTTCCACCCGTCCTGAAAGGTAAAACTTCACTTCGGTTTCGCATTCATCCATCAGCGACGTGAGCGGTAGCGCCTGATGTGCATGTGCGTTTCCACACTGCTGGGTGCGGTTGCAACTGGCGACTATATTTGAGTAATCCACCGTGCGATTTGGCGCAATTCTTTGAGCTTCGACATGCTCGTTGTGGGCGTTGGCTACTGTGATTGCATGGCAGCAGTAGGCACACAAACCGTATTGCTCTTCGATGCACGCTTGACGAATGGAGCTTCTTTCTTCGTGGCTTAGATCAGTGTAGCGACCACGTGGGTTTGAACGCTTCCATTGAGTTAGTGCAGCCGGCTCATCGCCTTTGGTGATCTTACGCAATGCGCAGCTCCAGTTTGCGAATCAAAAGCGATGCCTTGGTTAACTCAATATGACCCGGTGGAAGATCTGCGGACAGTTCGTTGAACAGCTCCTTGGCTTCTTTCAGTTTCTTGTCCTGCAGCAGTTCCAATAAGCGGTCCAGACGCTCTTGGACTTCGTTATTGCGAACATCAGTGTCCATTACGCTGAGCAACACTTGGTTGGCGTCCAGACCATAGAGTCCGTTTTGCTCTTCCAGTTCGCCGTCGTCGAGTACGTAGCACAAAACATCTTTGGTATCGCTGATCACCAAGGGGGAGTGGGTGGTCAGGATGAATTGGCAATGGGGGAAGGTTTGAGTGAGTTGGCGGATTAGACGGCGTTGCCACTGTGGATGCAGGTGCAGATCCACTTCGTCGATTAAGACGATGCCTTTGCCGTGCAGCGGATTGTCCAGAGATGGATTCATAATCGCTAGACGGCGAGCAATGTCACCAACAAGTGCAAGCAATGATTTTTCGCCCTGAGATAGCTGTGAAACAATCAGTGTTTTACCTGCTTTGTCAATAGCCATGTGTAGCCGAGGCTTGCGCTGAACTCGCAGGTTATTAAATCCAGGCATAAAAACTTCAATGGCTAACCTAACCGCCGTAAGCTGAACATCCCGGGAAGCAATATGCATATCCCTTAATTCAGCAATTAATTTTGTTTCCGAGTCAGGGAGAGCTGCTGCCCAATGTTTCAGAGCTTCAAACGAAATTCCTCGTTCGTTTTCGCTATCTTCTCGTTCGCGGAACCATTGGAAAAAGCGGCCAAAATCCACACCGCCGTTCAACGCATTCTCATAGCCGTCAAACTGATCAAACTCTTTTTCCGCTTTCCCTACCTTCAAAGGAACATCTTTGACAGATCTTTCAACTGGATAAAAGACGATGAGTGGCAAAGAGGAACTCTCGTCGACGAGGCCGAGGTGAAATCGGAAAAAGTCAGCTAGTAGCGTGACATTCGTGAGTTCGCTTTCGACTTTTGATTTACGTGCTCGAAGCGTGCGAGCAAGTGTCCATGAGTAAATCGTCGAAAGGTGTACCGCAGGGTGATTTATTGAACTTATATCTATAGTGACTGAAGCAGATGGTGTGCCATTAGTTATATCGTCTTGAGCT
Organism: Pseudomonas sp. 21615526; assembly: GCF_013386245.1. Classification (NCBI taxonomy): domain Bacteria; kingdom Pseudomonadati; phylum Pseudomonadota; class Gammaproteobacteria; order Pseudomonadales; family Pseudomonadaceae; genus Pseudomonas; species Pseudomonas sp. 21615526. The sequence continues at coordinate 100,255 of NZ_JACAOM010000012.1, forward strand.
ATTGGGCTGCCGCTGCCTCTTTCCGAGCGAATTCTTGCTACTAGCCAGCTAAACGATGTGGCTATCGACTTCAAAATTGTTGTTTTACCCGCCCCGTTGTTCCCAACAAAAACCGTTACCTTCGACGGATGCTTTTCCGTGGGCGCAAAGGCGACTTCCAAGTCGGTAAAGCGACCGACATTGCTCAGTCGAATTTTTCTAATTTCCATCGCATTACCCTTCAGGGGCCGGTCGGTTCAAGGTGCAGGCGGGGGATTATGGCACTCATGCCGGGTTTTGGCAGGAGGAGCTAACGGATGCTTACAACACCCCACCCAATCCAAAGCGTTTTTTCAAGACAGTCTCCAGCAAGCCCTTGGGCAACAGCGCCGCCATCCACGGCAATGCCCGGCAGCCATTACCCGAGCGCAACAGGCGCGGCGGCGTGGTCTGTTGCACGGCCTTGAGCACGTCTGCCGCAAACTGGCTGGCGGGCGTAGGCCGATCCTGGGAGGCCTTGGCCCGGGCGCGGATGCTTTCGCGCAGTGGCCACCAGGGCGACTTTTCATTGATCAACAGTTCGGCCTGGGTGCCGGCGTTTTTTGCAAAACTTGTATCGATGGCGCCTGGCTGCACTTCCATCACCCGCACGTCAAACGGTGCGAGCTCCATGCGCAACGCATCACTCAAGGCATGCACTGCGGCTTTCGAGGCGCAATACGCACCGGCGAACGGTGTGACCAACACGCCGGACACGCTGCCGATATTCACCACCAACCCTTTACGGCGACGCAGGGCCGGGAACAGCGCCTGAGTCACGCCGACCACTGAGAATACGTTGGTCTCGAATTGCTGCTGCATCGCCTGGGTGCCGCCGTCGAGCAACGGACCCATGGCGCCATAGCCGGCGTTGTTGATCAGCACATCCAGCTCGCCGACCTGCCCGGCCAACTGCGCCAGTGCAGCGCTGTCGTTGACGTCCAGTTGCACCGCGTTAAAGCCGGCGCTGGCGAGTGCCGCCACATCCTCGCTGCGCCGGGCGCTGGCCCACACGTCAAAGCCGGCTTGCTTGAAGGCGTCCGCCAGGGCACGGCCAATGCCACTGGAGCACCCGGTGATCAGTACGTTGGGCATGGATCAGTCCTTTGTCGTTATCAGTCAGAGAAGCTGCCTTGCAAATGCTCGGCACGAAATTCCAGGGTTTGCGGGCGGTAGCCGGGGCGCAGCGGCGGCACTGGCAGGCAGTCTTCCCAGGTGGCGCCGGCCTGCAGTTCGCCGGGGCCGCGATAGCGCGGGGCAGCGTACACGTTGTCTGCCAGGTTGACCGTATCGCCCGGCGCATACGCGGCGATGCGCCAACGCAGTTCGGTCAGCGGTACGTTGTTGCCGTTGTTCAAGGTGAGCTTGAGCGGGCGGTCTGCGGGGCATTCTTTCGGCGCGTAGACGGTACGCAGTTCCAGGCGTGCCAATTGCTGGGCCTCGCGGTTGTCCAGCCACACCACCCATACCGCCACCAGGCCCAGGCCGACGGCGGCCGCGAGGGAAACCGGCAACGCCCTGGCGGGGTAGCGCAGCAAGAGGATCAGCCAGGTGATAATCAGCAAGACACCAAAGAACATGGCAACAACCTCGAAAACGGAACGGGCATCCTAACCAAGCGTAGGTGGAGTTGACCATCTTCGGGTTCCCCTGCCCCAAAGAAAAAGCCCCCGGCCCACCGGCTGCGGATAGGGGACGCAGTCGGTGGGGCGGGGGCTTGTTGTGCTGCTCTGTTTACTGCGCGATGGTTTTCACCGACACGCCACGCTCGATTGGCGTGGATCGACCGTAGATATCTTCAAAGCGCTCGATATCGTCTTCACCCAGGTAGCTGCCGGACTGCACCTCGATAATCTCCAATGGAATCTTGCCCGGGTTACGCAAACGGTGCACCGAGGCAATCGGGATGTAGGTGGACTGGTTTTCGGTGAGCAGGAACACGTTCTCGTCACAGGTGACTTCGGCGGTGCCGCTGACCACGATCCAGTGTTCGGCGCGGTGGTGGTGCATCTGCAACGACAGGCACGCGCCCGGTTTCACCGAGATGTGCTTGACCTGGAAGCGCCCGCCCATATCCACCGAGTCGTACGAGCCCCATGGACGGTACACCTCGCAGTGGTTCTGGGTTTCGCTGCGGCCCTGTTCGTTGAGGGTGTTGACCATCTGCTTGACGCCCTGGACCTTGTCCTTGTGGGCAATCATCATCGCGTCCTTGGTTTCTACCACCACGATGTTTTCCAGGCCGATCACCGACACCAGCTTGCCGTTGCCGTGGATCATGCAGTTCTTGCTGTCCTGGATCACCACGTCGCCCTTGCTGACGTTGCCGTTGGCGTCTTTTTCATTCACGTCCCACAACGATGCCCAGCAACCCACGTCGCTCCAGCCGGCAGTCAACGGCACCACGCAGGCCAGTTGGGTTTTTTCCATCACGGCGTAGTCGATGGAGTTGTCCGGGCAGCAGGCGAAGGTGGATTCGTCGATGTCGATGGTGTCGGCGGTTTGGTTGCTGCGTTCCAGGGTCAGCAGGCAGGTGTCGTAGATGTCCGGGTCGTGTTTTTTCAGCTCTTCGAGGAAGCGGCTGGCACGGAACAGGAACATGCCGCTGTTCCAGAAATAACCACCGCTCTTGACGAATTCGGCGGCGCGTTTTTCATCGGGTTTTTCCACGAACTGTTGCACGCGGCTGACGCCTTCGGGCAGCAGCGAATCGTTGGTCGACTTGATATAGCCGTAGCCGGTCTCCGGACGGGTGGCCGGCACACCGAACAGCACCATTTCGCCACGCTCAGCCGCCACAGTGGCCAGGGCCAGGGCGCGTTGCAGGGCTTTCTGGTCATCCAGCACGTGGTCGGCGGGCAGCACCAGCATCAGTTCGTCGCGGCCTTCGTTGACCAGCATCATCGCCGTCAGGGCCACGGCCGGCGCGGTATTGCGGCCGAACGGCTCCATCAGGATGCGCTGGGTTTCCAGTTTGCGGGCAGCCAGTTGCTCGTTGACGATAAAGCGGTGGTCCTTGTTGCACACCACGATGGGCGCGTCCATGCCGTCGAACACCAGGCGCTCCAGGGTTTGCTGGAACAAGGTGTGCTCGCCGGTCAGGGCCAAGAACTGCTTGGGAAACTGTTTACGCGAAAGCGGCCAAAGGCGTGAGCCGCTACCACCGGAAAGGATTACTGGGATCATGGTGTTTCTCCTTGAATCAAATTTGGTTAGAGCCTGTGGGAGCCGGGCTTGCCCGCGATGGCGTCACCTCGGTGTACCTGATACACCGAGTTGTCCGCATCGCAGGCAAGCCAGCTCCCACAGGGGGCAGCGTCAATCTGAAAATCTAATCAGCGGGTCGACACAGGGCGTTTCACCCACACTGGCGACAGGTTGGCGCCGGTGCCGGTGACGTACAGCACTGCGGCCTCACCGCGTTCCAGAGCTACCGGCTTCACGTCGCCGACTTTTTTATCGCCTTCATACAGCGCCAGGCTGACCTTCACCGGGTTGATCTCGCGCTCGCCACGGCCCTTGGCGGCCACGGCCTGGACCACGTCGGTCTTGCCATCGGCGGTTTTCAGGGTCAGCGACTTGTCACTGAGGTTCTGCACGCGCACCAGGGATTTCTGCTTGTTCTTGAACGGCGGTTCTTCGATCAGTTGCGGTTGGCCGCTGCCGCTGCTGACCAGGGTGTAGTAGTGGTCGGCGGCGAGCTTGACCGGCAGGGTCTGGCTGCCGACCTTGGCGCTGTAGTCACCGCCCGGCATGAAGCTGAAGTCACTGCTGGCCAGCGGTGCAACCTCGTTGAGGTTGGTGCTGCCGACGGTGGCGCTGACTTCCTGGTTGCTGGCGTTGTACACCCGCACAAAGCTCGAGCCTTTTGGCGCGACGGGACCGTAGAGGGCGGCGTCGCCACCGGCGAAGGCGGACATCGAAACAACGCTCATGCCGGCGACGAGGGCAAAAGTTTTTGCGAGGTTAGTAGTGAAAGTCATGTGAGTTACCTCTCTTTCAGTTTTGCGCCCGGTCGGGCGTCTCGGAGTTCATGTTTTTAACGGTGGGGGTGTTGATAGCCATGTTCTGTTGGCGCATACCGGCTTGTTTGAGCTGCGCAACCCACTGCGGGTCGGCATCGCCGATTTCGTTGTTCACAGGCAGATAACGCTCGGGAAACTCCCAGATCAGCACCTGTGGCGGGCTGTTCTTGAAGTCGTCGCTTTTCAGGTAGCTGAGCATCGGCAGGATCGGGCCGTGGCCGTCTTCGGAGTAGTTGATGACGTCGCTGCCCAGGGCTTGCTTCAGCGCGCCGACAAAGTTCCAGTTCGGGTTGGCGCTGTAGCTGGTGCCCACCAGTGCCACCGGGGTTTCACTGTCGGTGAACAGCGCATCGTCGCCTTTGGTTTCAGCCAGGTGCGTCACGCGTTTTTGCAGTGGCTCCTTGGGCGGCATCAGGTTTTCGAACAGCGGGTCCAGCGGCAGGAACAGGCGCAGGTCGCCCTTGTGTGGCTCGGTCTTCTCGGCTTCGGTGACAAAGCGTTGAGGCTCGCCGCTCAGGGGCGTTTTGTTGGCAATTGTCTTGGCCAATTCTTTGGCCGCCACTTCAGCGCCGTCCGGGGTCCAGTGGGTGTCGGTGCGCAGGAACACTTGTTGGCCGTGCAGCTTGGCCTGTTGCAGCGGACCCATCAGGTCAGGGGCGACGATCTTGTCGGCGGCCATGCGGGCATGGAAGTCCTGGTACAGACCGGCGCGGATGCTCGCTGGCTGCACTTCACCCAGGTGTTCCGGGTACAGCCGCACCTTGGCCGGCACGATCGCCATCACCAGTTGGATACCCTGGGCCTTGAGCTTCTGGCGCACGCCTTCCACCAAGGCGTAGTTGCCTTGCAGGTTCTGGTCTTCGTTGACGATCGGGTTGAATTCCTCGTCGCTGTACAACCAGTGGTCGCGGCCAATCACCACGCCAGGGCGGCCTTCGTTGAACAGCTTGTAGTCCAGCGCTGCCCAGAGGTTGGTGCCCAGGCGCTTGATCGGGAACTGGTCGTCGTAGTGGGTCTCGACGGCCTTGGTCCAGCGGCCGTTGAGCACGGTGGCGTCGGCGTTGGTGCTGAAGCCCAGGAAACTGCGCATCGACCAGGCGCCCAACGCCAGCAGCACGGCGAGGAACAAGGCGATGTAGAGGACGCGTAATGAACGGGTCATGGTCGGCTCCCTCAGAACTGGAAGTAAAGGAACGGCGAGAAGCTCTGCGCCGAAAGTTTGAGAATCGACGCCACGAACAGCAGCAGTACTGCGGCGCGCATGGCGTAGCGTGGCCAGGTGGCGCTCCAGTAGGCCGGTTGCACGGTGGCCTCGGTGCCCACGGTGTAGCCGGGCTCATGGATGCTGCCCGGGTTGTCGCCCGGTACGGCCTTGATCAAGCCCGGTTGCGCAGTCGCCGGGCCATCGGCCTGGGTGTTCACCGCAGGCTTGGTTTTTTCCGGTGGGCGGTTGCTGTAGAAGTCCCGCAGGCCGAAGAACGCCAGGGTTGCGTACGCCACCACCAGGGTTGCCACTTGCAGGCCGGTGAGGCTGGCGCGGTTGAGTTCCGACAGCGACCACTCGCCGAAGCTGAACATCGCGCCGTACATACGGCCGGCGACGTGCAGGTTTTCCGAGCGGAAGATCACCCAGCCCATCACCACCAGCAGGAAGGTGAATGCCCAGCGCACAACGTTGAAACTGCGCGGTGCGGTGTTGAGGCCGATGGCTTTTTCAATCGCCAGCCACATGCCGTGCCAGGCGCCCCACACGATGTAGGTGATGTTCGCACCGTGCCACAGGCCACCGAGGAGCATGGTCAGGAACAGGTTGCGGTAGGTGGTCAGCGTGCCTTTACGGTTGCCGCCCAGGGTGATGTACAGGTAGTCACGCAGCCAGGTGGACAGGCTGATGTGCCAGCGCCGCCAGAACTCGGTGATCGACTGGCTGATGTACGGCTGCTTGAAGTTTTCCATGAAGCGGAAACCCATCATCAAGCCCAGGCCGATGGCCATGTCGCTGTAGCCGGAGAAGTCGAAGTACAGCTGCGCGGTGTACGCCAGCGCGCCGAGCCAGGCGTCACCCGTCGTAGGGTTTTGCAGGGCGAAGCAATGGTCGGCGACCACCGCCAGGGTGTCGGCGATGAACACCTTCTTGATGAAACCCTGCATGAACCGCGTGCAGCCCTCGGAGAATTTATCGAGGGTGTGGGTGCGGTTGTTGAACTGGTCGGCCAGGTCGCGAAAGCGCAACACCGGGCCGGCAATCAGGTGCGGGAAGATCGCCACGAACGCCGCAAAGTCGATCAGGTTGCGGGTGGCCGGGGTGTCGCCGCGGTACACGTCGATGATGTAGCTGATGGACTCGAAGATGTAGAACGAGATCCCGATCGGCAACAGCACGTGGGTCAGGATGAAGGGTTCCAGGCCGGCCGACTTCATCATCAGGTTGATGCTGTCGACACCGAAGTTGGCGTACTTGAAGTAGCCGAGGATGCACAGATCGACCGCCACGCCCAGCAGCAGCCAGCGCTGGGCGGGCTTGGTGCGCACGCCTGCCGCACCGACCTTGAGGCCGATCCAGTAGTTCCACAGCGTCACGGCGGCGAACAGCGCCAGGAAGTCCACTCGCCACCAGGCGTAGAACACATAACTGGCAACCAGCAGCAGCAGATTGCGATAGCGTTGCCCGCTCAGATAGTACAAGCCGAGGAAGATCGGCAAGAACAGGAACAGGAACACATTGGACGAGAAAACCATCCCGATCTCTCCATGTTTAACCAACAGTCAAGGGCCAACGGCCCCCCCAAACCCCCCACCGAAATGAGAGGGCTATGTGATCGTTCCCACGCTCTGCGTGGGAATGCCTCACTGGACGCTCTGCGTCCGCTTTTGGGACGCGCAGCGTCCCTGGCTGCATTCCCACGCGGAGCGTGGGAACGATCAGCGACTAGCTGCCTTTGTTGCCTTTCTCATGCGCCGGGTCGTAGACCTTGGTCAGGTCACCCCCCAGGCGGAACGTCTTGAACGGCTGCATCCCGTGCTTGCGCTCGATCACATCCGGGGCGCAGGTGTAGAGGGTGCAGAAGGGCTCAAGCCAGGCAAATTTCATGTCTTCCTTGAGGTCCTTCATGTCCTGTTCCTTGCCGTTCTTCTGCTCGAAGATCTCCGGGTCTTTCACCCCGGCCAGCACCTTGTCACCCAGGCGTTTCAACGCGCCGTTGTTTTCCTGGCGCAGGTCCACACCGTTCACCAGGGCAAAACTGGCGATCATCGCCAGCGGCGGCAGGGCGTAGTTGTGGTACGACAGGGCCCGTTGCTGACGCTTCAATTCGTTGGGCAGGAAGCCTTGGGCATCCACCTGGTTGGCGCCGACCTTGTATTCCTTCACGGCCCAGTCAAACAGGTCGCGGCGGTTCACGGCGACGGAGGTCGCCATCACCGACCAGGCAGCCCAGTAGGAGTGGTTGTTGGTTTTATCCAGCGGCAGGTTGTCCCAGTCGCTCACCACCTGGTCGGCCATTTTGCTGAACCAGGCTTCGATCAACTGCGACTCCTGCTGGTGGTTGGCCAGCGGATGAGAGTCGGAGAACTTCAGGCGCACATAGGCCGACGCCATGCTGCCCAGTGCCCATTTGCGCATGGACTTGCCGGTGTGGTTGAAGTCCTTGGACATCAATGCATCGGCCTTGGCCCAGCTCGTGAGCCAGTTCAGCGTGCATTCCAGCTGCTCCGGACGGCCGTCGCGCATGAATTGCATCACGCGCTTGCTGGTGTCTTTTTCCAGCTTGGTGATGTCGGCGGTGCTGTCGCGAAAGGCTTTTTCGGACTGCACATTCAGGGTGGAACGAGCCTTGTCCGAACCTTCGTACTTGCTGCGAAATTGCAGCGAGCCGGTGTACGGCGCCGGCATGGCGTCGCAGTCATTCTTGAAGTCGCCGGTCTTGAATGCTTCCACTGGGGCGAAATAACCCTGGGGCGGACGCAGTGGTGCGGCGGCGTTGACTTGGCCGGCAAACATCGCCAGGCCCAGCAGCGTTGGAATCAATAACTTCTGCATAAGTAACCTCATTGCCCCGTTGAAGCAGTCTGTTGACCACCGGCGGGGAATACGTTGCGTGTGCAAATTTTCGCTTCGACTTTCTGCGCGGCCTGGCCCGCTTCAGGGCCCTGCACTTCCACGGCCAGCAGGTTTTGCGTGGCCCAGTCTTCATCGGTGCGCAGTTCAAAGGCGAAACGCCCGTCTGTATCGGATGTTTCGGGTTTCTCGATCTTGATGTCCTCGTGGCGCCCGTTCATGTACCAGAGGGTGGCTTGCAGGGTTTTCACCGATGGGTCGGCGAAGCGGATGTCGACCTGGTGACTGCTGTTGCGCAGGTCTTTGTTCGAACTGTTCACCAGCAATTCGTTCTTGCCGGGTTTCAGCGTGGTGCTGGCGCTCATCTGGGCGGTCTTGCCTTCACAGCCGTTGTCCAGCAGCGACATCATCTGGCGGTAGATGGTCTCCTGGTCCAGGCGATACAGCGGCGAGAATTCCCAGATCAGGATCTTCGGCGGGGTCTTCTGGAATTCTTCGCTGCCCAGGTACTGGATCATCGAGCCTTCCAGGCCACCACCGGGGAAGGCGACGTTAAGGATGTCGGCACCGATTTCCTGTTCCAGGAAGCCGGCGAAATTGTAGTTCTTGCCACTGTGGCTGGTACCCACGAGGGTGATCTGCGGGTTGCCGGAATCACCGAACAGGTCGCCGTCTGCCGCTTCGCCCTTGGGCTCGGTGGTGAACTGGTCCATGTACTGGATCGCGTAGCTGGTGCCGCACAGTTGCCCGGCCATGTTATGCAGGGTGCCGGTCTTACCCATGCGCCCGGAGCGTTTGGTCTCGAATTCACGTTGTGGGATGCCGGCAAACTCAGGCATCGCCCGCACTTTCGCGCCGACGATTTTGGCGGTGCGCTGGGCGCCGTATGGCGTCCAGTGTTGGTCGCCGCGGAAGTAGAAATCGTGGGCCGGCAACTCGTCCGGCAGTTGCTCGTTGGTCAGCGGCGACAGGTCCGGCACGACGTAGCCCATCTTGGCGAAGCGCCCGAGCATGGTCTTGTAATTGCCCAGGGCCTTGTCGAAATCGAACCTGGCTTTCTCTTCAGGGTTGAGCTTGTTGCGGTTCACCAAACCACGGGTCGGCTGGTAGACCACCACCAGTTCCACGCCCTTGCTCTTGAACGCATCGTGCAGCTGCTGCATGCGTTTGTAGCCGGCGGGGCTGGTGTCGAATTCGGTGCGCAGGTCTTCCTGGGTCCGGAACAGCCAATCGCCCTGGGCTTGCACCAGGGTGGTGAAGTTCTGCTGGTAGCGCGTGGTGTAGTTCTTCGCGTCGTGGGCGGCCGGGCACAGGCTGCAGCACGGTTCGGCGGTGAAGGTTGGCGCCTTGATTTCGTCGGCGCGCACGCCCTGGCTGGCCGCGAGCAGGCCGAGGGTCAAACCCGAAAGGCTGAGCAGTTTGATCATGTGTGGGTGCATAAAGGTCATCCTCAGTCCTGCATTTCGGTCTGGCGTTCGACAGGGTCGATCAGCACGGCTTTCTTCTGGCGTACCAGCAAGTCGAGGATCTCTTCCTGGCGATCGCCAAGAACGCCCGAGAAGCTGATGCCACTGGATTTGGTCGGCGCAAGCATCGATACGCGGTACAGCTCGACGCTCAACGGCGAGTCGATGGACAGCGGCCCGCTGCCGTTGGCGGCCAGTTCACCGCCGACCACGATCAGCGAGACCTTGGTGTCGAACGGGTCGAGGGCGATGTCGCGGTCGGTGTCGGTCAAATCCTTGATGTGGCCGTACACGCCGGTCAGCCCGTTGGCCATGGCAATGTTCTCGTACAGGCGAATGTTCACGCTGTTACGCACGCGGATGCCGTGGCGACGGTTGTTGATCACCTTGTTGCCCCACAGCAGGTTATCGCCGCTCTCATAGAGGGTGATGCCGTCGGTGTGGTTGCGGTAGATCTCGTTGTCGGCGATCAGGTTGTTGACGCTGTTACGGTCGATCACCAGGCCCGAGAGCTTGTTGTCGAAGCTGCGGTTGTTGAAGATGAAGCTGTCGTTCACTTCCCGGGAAATGATGATGCCGTGCTTCTTCTTCGTGCCGTAGACGGTGTTGTCGGTGATGATCAGGCCGTGTGAACGGTCGTGGGGGTCAATGCCGTAGACGATGTTGTCCTTGTAGGTATTGCCCTTGAGCACAAAGCCGGTGGTTTCGTAGCAGTAGAAGCCGTACCACATGTCCGAGAACTCGGAGTCGACGATCCAGCCCGTCGGTTCAGGACGCTTGAGCACCTTGGCCATGTTCGGCGTGTATTGGGAAATACTCACGCCATACGACTTACTGTTGGCGTAGCCGAAACTGGCCATCTTGCTGTTGGCGATGTAGGTCTCGGTGCCGCCCCAGGCCAGCAGGAACGGGCGGAATTCCTTGGGCGACTGGAAGGTCGCCGGGCCGTTGGTCTTCTCGCGCCAGCCGGTGATTCTGGTGTCACGTACGAACAGCTGGCCGTCGTTGATCAGGAACGAACCGGCTTCCTGGGACAGGCGCAGCTCTTGAGTCTGCTTGTCGATTTCGAGGATGCCTTTACGGCCCACCACGATCGGCAACTTGGCCAGGAACACCCCCGGCGAGGTTTCGCTGAAGTACTGCTTGGGCACTTTCTTCAGCAGGTCCTTGAGGTTCATGTAGCCGTCGTCGACAAAGATCGCCTGGGGAATGCCGTGCTGGCGCACTACCCATTCGGCCATCTTGTTGTCGCCGCCGATGAAGTCCTTCAGGGCGTCTTCCTGCATCATCCGGCGGATGCTGATTTTGCCTGGCTTGGTACGCACGATCTTTTTCGCGATATTGGCCGCGGTGTAGCCGGACACGTCCGGCAGCGCAGGCTTGGCCATCTCCAGCGGCTCGGTCGGCGGGCTGGAGATGGTGTAGGTCTTGGCCTGTTGCAGCTCTTTGGCGATGGTCGGCGCTTTGTCGGCGAAGGCCGAGGCGCTGGCCAGCAGCATGGCCGCGACGAGCAGGCTTTGAGACTTCATTGCGCAGGCTCCCATCAAAACTTCCAGATCACGTCGACAAAGGCGCGATGCATGTACGAGTCGACCTGGCTGCCATAGGCGTCGCCCGGCTTGAACACGCCTGCACGGAAGCGCACCAGGGCCGACGGCTCGTCGATCGACTGGCTGAGCCCGGCCGGCAGCAGGCCTTTCTTGAAGTACTTGGTGACCACCAGGTCCATCTCCTGGCCCAGGTCTTTCTTGCCGTCTTCAAGCGGCAGGGACGTGCTGGACAGGATCGCGCCGGTCACGTCATCGGTGTTGTTCTGCACGGCATCGATGCCGTTGCTGCCCACCGGCTTGTTGCCGTCGACGCGCCAGAACTTGTGGTACACAAGGCTTGCGTCATAGTCCTCGCGCAGCTGCCAGGACCCGAACAGGCTCATGGACTGCATGTTGTTCATCTCGCCGCGAAACGCTTCACCGAAGCGGTGGACGCGGGATTGGGTACCGGTCCAGTTCGAACGGTTGCTTTGCAGGCCGTTCTGCTCGTATTCGGCACTGGCGCGGGAGTAGGCGGCGCCCACTTGCCACTGCGGGTCGAGGCGCAGGCGCACACCCAGGTCGGTGGCCCAGCCATTCACGTCATCGCTGCGCTTGGCGTTGGCCGGGCGGGTGCCGTCGGCGTTCAAGGCGTTGACCGTGTCGCGGTCGCCCTGCATGCCGGTGACGCTCGCCCAGTAGTTGACGGTGTTGGTGTTGCGCCAGTTGTAGGCGTCGCTGTTGGCTTCGATGCCGAGCCAGGTCAGGTCGCCGTTCTCGCGCTTGTCCAGCGAGTCGGTGGCCACGCCCGGTTCCGGGTAGTCGAGCTTGCCGTCGTCATGGGTGTGGTGCGCGCGCAGGCCGATCCACTGGCCTGGCGTCCACTGGTAGGCGGCGTCGGCGTACAGGTGCTGACGGTCCTTGTCCTTGGGCGACAGTTCCTTGAGGTCGGTGCGGTATTCGCTGAAGCGCTCGGCGACGCCGACATTGGCCTTGAGCAAGGTGGTGTCGAAGGTCCAGTTCAGCGCTTCGATATTGGTGTCGCGCCATTGGCCGTCGTCATTGCGCAGGCGTTGGCGACCGAGCTTGAGGATCTCGCCGGGGTAGGGCGTGAAGCCGCCATAGGCGACCCAGAACTCGCGCATCGCCAGGTAGTTCTTCTTGCTCTTGCGGTCGTCATTGCTGGTCTGTTGAGTGGCGTCATCCGAGGACTGTTGCAGGGTGTCGGTCTCGATGATGTCGCTGGAGGTCACGGCCTGGCCCATGGCGTAGGCGCTCCAGTTGCCGCTTTCACCGTAGATCCACGGGCGCAGGTCAAGGCCGATGCCGTTGACGTCGCCGCCTTTCTGGGTGCCCAGGTCGCGGTCATCTTCGGACTGGCCGGTGACTTTGACTTCCAGGCCGAAGTTCTTGGCTTCGGTCAGCGCCGCCAGGGTCGGGCACGACCACAGCAGGGCGAAGGTCAGGCCGATGCCGGCCTTGACGAATGGGTTGAGCTTCATAGGGATTCCTCGCCGTCTTCTTCTTGCAGGGCGTGCAATTGCAGCGTGCTTTGGGCCAGGGTGCCGCGCACGGCCAGCTCCTGTTGCACCAGGCGTTGGCCTTCGGCGCGTTGTTCCGGGGTCAGCGGCGCTTCGAGCTGGGTCGCCAGGTCGTTGGCTTCCGGCGTGTCCTGGGCCTTGGCCAACTGGCTGAAGACATAGGCGTTAAGCGGGTCGGGCTTGGTGCCCTTGCCTTGGGAAAACAGCTGGGCAATCGCGAAGTCGGCGCTATTCTGGCCGTTGCGCGCAGCGGTCAACAGATGGTCCAGGGCCTTTTGCGAATAGACCTTGCCCAGGTAGCCACGGCGGTAGATCTGGCCGAGGTAGTAGTCGGCGGCGACTTCGCGGCCGACGGCTTTCTGGAAGTGTTCTTCGGCGGCCTTGGCGTCAGCTGGGACCCACTTGCCTTCGTAGTAGAGCTTGCCCAGCAACAGTTCGGCGCGGGGCTGGTCGGCGGCGCGGCCGTTGTCGAGGTACTTCATCATCTGGTCGACGTCGCCCAGTTCCGGGAAGTCGTAGAGCAGTTGCGCCAGGCTGACCCAGGAGGCCGGGTAGCCGGGGGCGATTTTTTCCAGCAGGGCCTGGGCGGTTTTTTCGTCGGTCTTGCCCAGGCTTGCATCACCCAGTACACGAGCCACGCTGTCGACCCGTTGGGCGGTGACGGTGCCGCGGCTGTAGCCGGCTTCCATCTGCTTGAGCAGTTCGGCCTGTTTTTCCGGCTCGGCTTTTTTCTGGTAGACCGTGGCCAGCTCGACGTAGCAGATATCGGTGGTGTTCAGCGCCGCCTTGCAGATGCTTTCCACTTCATCCAGGTGCTGGTCGTAGGTGTCCTGGGTGCGATACAGCAGCACCTGGGCGAGACCGGCTTCCGGGTAACCCGAGGCGCGCCATTTGCTGATCTGCTGCTGGGCGTTGATGTTCGGGAAACTGTGCGGGTATTGCAGGTAGAGCATTGCCAGCGGGATCAGGGTGTTGCCTTCGCCATTGGCAAAGGCCTTTTTCAGCAGGCCTTCGGCTTCATGGTGTTCGGCTTCGGTCGCGCCGGGCTTGGCCACCAGCAGGCGACCCAGGCGTGCCTGGGCACGGGGCGATGTATCGGCAGCCGCGCGGTACGTCGCTTCGGCCTGCTTGATTTGCTCGGGGTCGCGGGTGCCGACCTGGATATCCGCCAGGCCCACTTGGGCCTCGCTGTAGCCCAAATCCGCGAGCTGCTGGTAGTTCTGCTGGGCAGTGACGGTGTCGCCACGTTTCAGCGCTTCATTGGCCAGGCGTTGGTCGGGCAGGCCGGCGCAACCGGCGAGGCTGACCGCAACAGCCAGCAACGCCGCAGTTCCCATGTGGGAGCGGGCTTGCTCGCGAAGGGGCCCTGTCAGTTGATGCATGTGTTGGCTGACACACTGCTTTCGCGAGCAAGCCCGCTCCCACAGGGATTGCGGTGTTTTTGAGAGAGTCATCACAGGCATGTCCTCTGCTTACAGACCGTTGGCCATGGCTTTGTCGATCAGCCAGTTCAGGGACGGGCCGCGATCGCTGGTCACTTCAACCGGGCGACCGGCGTAGGTGCTGTCCAGCGGGGCATCGGGTTTGATCTGCACGCGGATGTCGGAGGACATTTCGCTGCTGTTCAGGCTGGTGCTGCTGACGATGGTGCCGGTGCGTACCTGCTCTTCATCCGCTACCTGGAAGTTCACGCGGGTGCCCGGGCGAACGTCGGCAAACTGGCGATAGGAGAAGCGCGCATCAACGTTGGCCTGGCTGCCGCGTGGCACCAGTTGGAAGATCACGTCGCCCTTGCTGGCGTACTGACCGTCGGCGACCAGTTGCTGGGCCACGACGCAGTCGCACGGGGAGGTGAGGGTGCCGGTCATTTGCTTGCCGAACAGCTCTTCGACCTTGGCCGGTTGCAGCTGGTCTTCGTCCAGATGGCCCTTGAGTACGTCGAGCATGCTGGTGCTGAAGGTTGCCAATGGCGCGCCTTTGGCGGCGACCGCATCGCCTTTGATCAGGCTTTGCACGGTGCCATCGCGGGGCATGGTCACGTTCATCCCGGGCACGCTCACCAGGCCGGAGGTGGCGTGGCTGACGAAGTACATGCCGTACACCGATTTGACCACGAAGCCGAATGCCGCCAGGCCCACCACGAAGATCCCGAGGCTGAAAGTCACCGCCCGCAGGCGGCCACCGACGCTCATGTTGCTGCCGCCGTCCTTGACCTTGCGCGCCTTGGTGAAGTTGTCGCGTTGCAGGGTTGCCAGCACGTCACCCATGGTCACGATGTCACCGGCCAGGTGCGAGGTGATCAGGTGGCGCAGGGTGGAGATGTCTTGTGCATCGAGGTTCTGGAACTGGCAACCGGTGCGGCCGGTCTGGCGGTCGTAGGAGCGAATCTGCAGCTCGACGTCCATCGCCAGGCCCAGGTTGTCGATCACGAATTGCAAGCGACCCTTGTGCACATCGCCGACTTTCAGCGGCTGCTGCGGGGCGTTGAAGGCCAGCCCGCCGGCGGACAGGTCGATCACCCGCACTTCCATCGGTGTTTGATCGGCGCCGAAGAAGCGCAGCTTGGCCGGGATTTTGACCCGGGCGTGTTGGCGCTGGGCTTCGGATTCGTGGACAACGTTGGCGTTTACTGGGCTATTCATGGTGTTTAGTTCCTAGTTAATTCAGGCTTGGCAGGGTCAAACCATCATCAGCAACACGGCGACGAAAATGCTGCCGGCGGAGAAGGTCATGGTCCGAGACGACCAGGTGTTGAACCAACGTTGAAAGCTGGCCAAATCGCGGGTCAGTTTGGTGTCCTGGCGGGTCCAGGACTGTTGATCAAGGCGGAAGAACACGTAGATCTTCACCAGCGCGCCCATGATCTGGTTGTAATAGAGAATCACCGGGTAAGCCGGGCCGATCTTGTGGCCGGAGCACGACAGCAGCAGGGTCAGAATCAGGCGGGTGATGCCGATCCACAGCAGGTAGGCGAGGATGAACGCGCCGCCGTATTTGAAGGTGGCGATGATTGCCACGGTCAGCCCCAGCAGGGAGGTCCACATCGACACGCGTTGATCAAACAGCACGATGCTGGTGAACAGGCCCAGGCGACGCATACCCAGGCCCAGGGCACGTGAGTTCTGGCGCAGGTTGTTGCCGTACCAGCGGAACATCAGTTTGCGGCTGGCCTTGATAAAGCTCTTTTCCGGCGGGTGTTCCACGGTGTGGATCGCGGCGTCCGGTACGTAGAAAGTGTCGTAGCCCAGGCGCATCAGGCTGAACCAGCTGGACTTGTCGTCACCGGTCAAAAACTTGAAGCGGCCCAGGCGCCAGTGTTGCAGCGAGTCGCTTTCCACATCGGCAATGAAGCCCGGGTCGGTGACCACGTTGGCGCGGAATACCGACATGCGGCCGGTCATGGTCAGCACGCGTTTGGACAGGGCCATGGAGCACATGTTGATGTGGCGCTGGGCGAAGCGCAGCTTGTGCCACTCGCTCATGATGTAGCCGCCGCGCACTTCGCAGAACTCGTTGGTGGTCAGGCCGCCGACATTGCCGAACAGCTGGAACCACGGCACGGTCTTGCGCACTACGCCCTCGGCGAGCACGGTGTCGCCATCGATCACGGCCACTACGGCACGGTCGTCCGGCAGGTGGCGGGAGATGGCGCGAAAACCGAAGGCCAGGCCGTCACGCTTGCCGGTACCGGCGATGCGCACGAAGTCCAGTTTGACGTGGTCGGGCGGGTTCATCCTGGCCCACAGGCTCTTGACCAGCAGCTCATCGGACATTTCCACCAGGGAGCAGACCACGGTGGTAGGGAAGCCACATTCGATGGCCTCGCGGATCACCGAGCTGTAGACCTGGGCCGTGGTCAGCGCGTCGATCCGAAAGCTGGTAACCATCAGGAATACGTGGGACGGGTCTGCCGCCTTGCCCAGCTTGCGCACTTTGCGCCGCAGGTGCGGGTAGACCACGTACAGGAACAGCATGCCGCGAAAGAAATGCGTAGCACCCATCGAGTAGCGCCAGATACCGACGGCGCCAATCAGGAAAATAAAATTCTTCGACTCTGAGTCGAACGTACTCGCCGGCAACAGCAGGGCGAGTCCCATCAGCAGGCTCAGGAAAAACAGCCAGCCGGCAGATTGGAGGAGTACGTGTTTTAACTTGGACATAGGCGTCATTCCGCAGGTGAAGGAGGCTTCAAGCAGCAAGCGCCGGGGATCAGGACGCTTGCCGCTTGAAACTTGCCGTTGCTGTTACCAGCAAATGCCTTCGGTACGGCCGCTCACGCTGGTGGCCTTGGACATGAAGCCCACCAGGTCGACCACTTGCTTGCCGTGGGGTGCGTTGTGCGCCAGGGCACGGAACTTCTCATCGCGGTTGCCCAGGATGATCACGTCGGAGTTGTTGATCACTTCGTCGAAGTCCGAGTTGAGCAGGGACGACACGTGAGGAATCTTGCCTTCGATGTAGTCCTTGTTGGCGCCGTGCACGCGAGCGTATTCGACGTTGCTGTCGTAGATGCTCAGGTCGAAACCCTTGCCGATCAGCATCTCTGCCAGTTCCACCAGCGGGCTTTCGCGCAGGTCATCGGTGCCGGCCTTGAAGCTCAGGCCCAGCAGGGCGACTTTGCGTTTGTCGTGGCTGGAAACGATGTCGAAAGCGTTTTGCACCTGGGACTCGTTGCTGCGCATCAGCGAGTTGAGCAGCGGCGCATCCACGTCCAGAGAGCCTGCGCGGTATGTCAGGGCGCGCACGTCCTTGGGCAGGCAGGAACCGCCGAAGGCAAAGCCCGGGCGCATGTAGTACTGGGACAGGTTGAGGGTCTTGTCCTGGCAGACCACTTCCATCACTTCGCGACCGTCGACACCTACCGCCTTGGCGATGTTGCCGATCTCGTTGGCGAAGGTCACTTTGGTCGCATGCCAGACGTTGCAGGTGTACTTGATCATCTCGGCGACGGCGATGTCCTTGCGGATGATCGGCGCGTCGAGTTCTTCGTACAGCGACTGCAGAACATCGCCGGAAGCGGTGTCGAATTCACCGATGACGGTCATCGGCGGCAGGTCGTAGTCGGCGATGGCGGTGCTTTCACGCAGGAACTCAGGGTTTACGGCGACGCCGAAGTCGACGCCGGCTTTCTTGCCCGAGCAGTCTTCGAGAATCGGAATCACCACATTGGCCACGGTACCTGGCAGCACGGTGCTGCGGACCACGATGGTGTGACGGGAGGTCTTGTCACGCAGGACAAAACCGATCTCACGGCACACCGATTCGATGTAGTTGAGTTCCAGGTCGCCGTTCTTCTTGCTCGGCGTGCCGACGCAAATCATCGACAGGTCGGTATCACGGATTGCCTCGGCGAAATTGGTGGTGCCGCGCAGTCGGCCGGTTTGAACGCCCTGGCTTAACAGCTCGCCCAGACCCGGTTCAACGATGGGGGATTTACCCGCGTTGATCAGGTCGATCTTTTCCTTGGAGATGTCTACGCCAACGACCTCATGGCCCCGTGCAGACAGGCAACCGGCACATACCGCGCCGACGTAACCCAAACCAAATATGCTGATGCGCATCGCATTTACCTCATTGTTAATCGTGCCACTAGATGGCCGGAGTTCATGTTTTGAAGCGTCACCCAGGCACTGGGAAGTGCGACGAATAAACGTCGGTATATCCAGTGCAGGCATACTAAAAGTCGAGTGACTAACTAATGCACTCAAGTTGTGCGCAACTTGGCCTTATTGTTGGGGCTTGCCCTGAAATGCAGCCAGCCTTCCTGGGGAAGGGCCTGGCGCCAGTGCCGCAAGGCGTTGACAGGGGCTTTGAGCCCTTATATATCAACGGCTTGGGTTGTCTCACTGACCCATACAGGTGAGCTCAGCCTTGGCCTTGTCGGAGAAAGTAGTGAAACCTTTGCGTCCGCCTTCAACTAATCAGTTGATGATTTGACCATTGAGTCAAAGTTATATGACAACTTTGCTACTTCCCTTGGTCGCCACGTAAGTCATCTCTTACATCTTCAGAGATAATCGTTACCGGTGGTATGAGCGGTGCTTTAGGACATAGTTCCTGTCCACTCATCCTGTTTCCGGAAATTTCTTGAAATATTAGGAAAGATGGCACTAGTACTATTCTGATAGCACTTGCTATTTAGGCCAGTAGTTGCGGGGAGTTTCGAGGGGTAAATAGTTTTGTGCCACTACTGTTTTAAAAAAGTGGTGCCACTACGAAAAAAATTGACGAATGTCGAGTGAAATAAATGTTAGGGAATCTGAAGAATTATTTTTGACGCCAAATAAATGACGAATTCGGAATTGGAATGCAAACAAAATGTGGGAGCGGGCTTGCTCGCGAAAGCGGCGTGTCAGGCAATAAAGGCATCGACTGAACCACCGTTTTCGCGAGCAAGCCCGCTCCCACATTGGTCGTGTGGCGCCCTTTTTATCGCTGTTTCATGCGGTCGATAATCACCGCCAGCAACAGGATCGAGCCGCGAATCACGTATTGGTAGAAGGTGTCGATGTTCTTCAGGTTCATCGCGTTTTCGATGATCGCCAGAATCAGCACCCCGGCAATCACATGCCGGATCATCCCGATCCCGCCGCTCAGCGACACCCCGCCCAGCACGCACGCCGAGATCACCGTCAACTCGAACCCCTGGCCAATCATCGGTTGCCCCGAGGTCATCCGCGACGCCAGGATCACCCCGGCCAACGCGCCGATCACGCCGTGCACGGCAAAGATGATGATCTTGGTGCGATCGACATTCACCCCGGCCAACAGCGCCGCTTCCTGGTTGCCGCCGATGGCCATGGTGTTGCGCCCGTAGGTGGTGTAGTTCAGCAACCAGCCAAAAAATACAAAGCACAGCACGGTGATGACGATTGGCACCGGCACGCCAAACAGCTGGCCGTTACCAAAGACGAAGAAGTTTTCGTCCATCACGCCGACCGCCTTGCCGTTGGAAAAGATATACGCCAGCCCACGCACGATCTGCATCGTCGCCAGCGTCGTGATCAACGCGTTGATCCGCAGCTTGGCGATCACGATGCCGTTGATCAGTCCCACCACCAGGCCCATGGCCAACGCCGCCGACACGCCGAAGAACACGCTGTCGGTGTCGCGAATCACGATCCCCGCCACCACGCCCGAACAGGCGATCACCGAACCCACCGACAAGTCGAAGTGCCCCGACGCCAGGCAAAACAGCATGGTGCAGGCCGCAATCCCCACAGTGGAAATCGCCAGCCCCAGGCCACGCATGTTCAGCGGCGAGAGGAAGTTGTCGATGAAGATGGCGCTGAGCACAAAGATGCTCAAGGCCGCCAGCAGCATGACCCAATCATCGAGAAACTTGCGCTGGTTGAACCCCGGCCAGAAGCTTCTTGCAGTTTTTACCTGTGACATACCTACCCCTCGTATTCTTCAGTCCCGCGTACGCGGAAGAGCCAGTTGCAGCAGCCGTGCTTCGTCCGCTTGATCGCGGGTCAATTCGCCGGTCAGGGCGCCTTCGCTCATCACCAGGATGCGGTCGGAGATGCCCATCACTTCCATCAGGTCGCTGGACACCACGATCACCGCGATGCCACTGGCCGCCAGGTTGTGAATGATCTGGTAGATCTCAGACTTGGCACCGATATCGATGCCGCGGGTCGGCTCGTCCAGCAGCAACACTTTCATCGGCATCGACAACCAGCGGCCGAGAATTGCCTTCTGCTGATTGCCGCCCGACAGGAACAGAATCGGCTGGTCCGCCGACGGCGTGCGCACGTTGAGCGCGCTGATCTGCCGCTGGGCGTTGGTGCGTTCCCAGCCGCCCTGGATCAACCAGCCGAAGCGCGCATGGTCACGCCGCGCACTGATATTGATGTTCTCCGCAACACTCGCGCGGGGCACGATGCCTTCCTTCTTGCGGTCCTCGGGGCAGAGCAACACCCCCGCCGCAATCGCATCCCGTGGTGTCTTGAACGTCTGCACCTGGCCATGCAGCACCAGGGTCCCCTGGGTGCTGCGGGACAGCCCGGCGAGCAGGCGCAACAACTCTGTGCGCCCGGCCCCGACCAGGCCGAACAGCCCGAGAATCTCGCCCTTGTTCACCTGCAGGCTCACCGGTTCCTGCAACCCCGGCCCGAGCAAACCCTCGACTCGCAGCGCTTCACCGCAGTGCTCGCGCGGCCGGTAGTCGTAGATATCCTGGATATCGCGCCCGACCATGCAGTTGACCAACTGGTCGACGTTCAACTGCGTCATGTCCTCGAACGTGCGCACGAAGCGCCCGTCCTTGAACACCGTCACCGCGTCGCAAATGCGGAACACCTCCTCCATGCGGTGCGACACGTAGAGGATCACCCGGCCTTCATCCCGCAGCCGGGCGATGATCACCATCAGCCGCTCGATCTCACGGGCCGAGAGGCTGCTGGTGGGTTCGTCGAACGCAATCACATGGGCGTTGCGCGACATGGCCTTGGCGATTTCCACCAGTTGCCGCTGGCCGAGGGACAGGCTGCCCAGGCGCATGTTCGGATCGATTTCATCCGCCAGGCCCTTGAGCAGTTCCCGTGCCTTGCGCACCATCGCCCCGCGATTGACCACGCCAAAGCGCGACGGCATATGCCCCAGCAGGAGGTTCTCGGCGACGGTCATTTCCGGCACAAGTTGCAGCTCCTGGTGAATCACTGCGATGCCGCTGGCGATGCTGTCGGCCGCCGACTTGAAACTCACGCTGCGTTCGCCCAACTGCAAGCTGCCGCTGTTGGGCGGATAAAAACCGCCGAGGATTTTCAGCAAGGTCGACTTGCCCGCGCCGTTCTCGCCCATCAGCGCATGCACCGAATGGGGCCGCGCTTCAAAGCTGATCTGCGCCAGGGCCTTCACCCCGGGAAACTCCTTGCCGATGCCGTTGAAGCGCAGGCTTTCTGCTGCGGCGCTGTTCATTTCCACAGACCGATCTTGCTCAACTCTTCCTTGAAGTTGGCGCGGGTGATCAGGGTCACGTTATCCAGTGCGGTGAACTTGGCAGGCTCAGTGCCTTTGGTCACCCACTCGAACATCGCGGTTGCAGTTTTATAGCCGGACGCATCGGGGCTGAGCAGCATCGAGCCGTAGAAACCGGTGTCGGATTTCTTCAGTTCTTCGATGGCGTCGGTGCCGTTGATGCCCACGCCAATCACGTTTGTGGCCTTGAAGCCGGCGCTTTCGGTGGCGCGTACGCCGCCCAGTACGGTGCTGTCGTTCATGCCGCCAATCAGCAGGTTTTTCGCGCCGCTGGGCAGTTTCACCAGGGCCGAGTTGGTGGAGTCCATGGCGCCCGGCACGTCGAGGGTTTTCTGCGCGGTGAACAGGATATGGTCAACCGGCAGGCCGGCGGCCTTGAGGCCTTCTACCGAACCGTCGGTGCGCTTCTTGCCGGTTTCCAGCTCGTCGAAGGTATTGATGACGGCGTAGGTGTCCTTCCAGTCCCAGTTGCGATGCTTGGCTTCGGTGGCCATGGCTTCGCCTTGTTTCTGGCCGATCTTGTAGGCGTCCAGGCCGACGTAAGGCACGTCTTCCATGGGCTTGCCCTTGGCGTCGACGAAGCGGTCGTCTACCGCCAGCACTTTGAGGTTATTCAGCTTGGCCTTGGCCATGATCGCAGGGCCCAGGGACACGTCCGGCGGGCAGATCACGAAACCCTTGGCGCCGTTGGCGGCCAGGGTATCGATGGCGGACAGGGTTTTCTCGCCGTCGGGCACGGCGATCTTGATCACGGTGAAACCATGGTCCTTGCCGGCTTTTTCAGCGAAGGCCCATTCGGTCTGGAACCAGGGCTCTTCCGCCTGCTTGACCAGGAAGCCGATCTTTACTTCTTCGGCAGAGGCCAGGCCGCTGAGCGCCATCGTGAGGGCAAGGGTGCCTAGTGTTTTCTTGAGCATGAACCACCTCTTCTTGTTATTTGGAAAAGTTTTAATCGTGGTACATCACCGACCGCCCACCATCGATCATCAGGCAGGTGGCATTGATAAAGGGCGCCTCATCGGTCGCAAGAAACAGTGCCGTCATCGCCACTTCAATCGGCTGGCCGATGCGCTTGGGCGGGTGCAGGTCGAAGGCACGCTGGCGCTCGGCGTGCGGGTCGGCAAAGCCGTTCCAGTAATCGACGTTGAGTTGGGTTTCGATATAGCCCGGCGCGATGGCATTTACGCGGATGCCCTTGGGCGCGTATTCGATGCCCAGGGCGCGGGTCAGCCCGAGCAGGCCGTGCTTGGCCACCGGGTACGGGAAGCAGCCGGGAATGATGTGGCTGGAGTGGGTGGAGGCGATGTTGATGATGTTGCCGATGCCTTGCTCGATCATGTGCGGCAACACGGTACGGCAGCCGTACCAGGCGCCGTCGAGGTCGATGGCGAAGCAGCGGCGCCAGTCTTCGTCGGTCATTTCCAGCGGGTCGCGGAACACGTTGACGCCGGCGCAATTGACCAGCACATCGACGCGGCCAAAGCGTTCGATAGCGACGTCCACCAGGGCGCGCCATTGATCCTTGGAAGTGATGTCGACAGGTTGTGCGTAGATCTCGGCGCCGTGTTCGCGCCAGTGGGCGGCGACCTGCTCGACCTTCTCGCCCTGGATATCACCGATCACCAGGCGCGCCTGCTGAGCCTGGAAGCAGGCGACGATAGCCTCGCCAATGCCTTGGGCGGCACCGGTGATGACCACGACTTTGTTCTTCAGTCGCTCGCCGTAAGTCGGCTCGGGCACCGGAGGTAACGACAACGGTTGTGCCTGCATCGCTTCACCTGTTTTGTTTTTGGTAGTGAGTGCTGATGCGCAAGACTATAAACCCAGAAACCGGAACATCTCAATATATAAATTATCATCCCATATAGTGAGAAAATATATAAAAAAACCGGCTTTAAAAGCCGGTCCTTTATGCACACTTAACCCTGTGCGAAATCCCTGAGGGCGTCGCCTTCCATGCGGTAGCGTACCCACTCTTCCTGGGGCTGGGCACCGATGGATTTGTAGAACGCGATGGCCGGCTCGTTCCAGTCCAGCACGCTCCACTCGAAACGCCCGCAGCCGTTGTCACAGGCGATTTTCGCCAGGTGGCGCAGCAACTTCTTGCCC
>NZ_JACAOM010000118.1:0-29822 GCF_013386245.1 Pseudomonas sp. 21615526
CCTAAATAACGGATATGTACTCAACCCCAACCCCTAGCGAAACCGCGCGATCACCGCCTCCACCACCGGGTTCGGCCGCTGGGTATTCCAGGCGACGGCCGTGGTCACCACATTGAGCTTCTGGCTCAACGCCCGAAACACCACATTGGCCGGCGCCAGCTTCTTCAACGACGCCGGCACCAACGCAATACCCTGCCCATAGCTGACAAACGCGATCTGCGAAGCCACCGACCGCACTTCATGCAGCACCCGAGGCGAAAACCCGCTGGCACGACAGGTCGCGATCAAATTGTCGAAATACACCGGACTGACGTTGCGCGAAAACATCACCAACGGCTCATTCGCCAGGCTCGACAAACTGATCCGCGTACGACTCGCCAACGGGTGATCCGCCGGCAGCGCCACCACCAGCCGGTCCTCCGTCAATGGCAATGACTGCACCGAAGCCCCAAGGTCACCATCCAGCCGGGCAAACGCCAGGTCGATATCCCCGGCCTCCAGCGCCGGCAACGCCTCGACGCTGTCGATTTCCCGCACCGACACCGTGAGCTGCGGGTAATCAAGCTTCAGTTGCTCGATCAACCCCGGCAGCACATCAAACATCGCCGTGGAAATCGCGCCGATGGTCAACATCCCCGACTGCCCCGCCACCGCTTCTTCCACGGCGAGTTCCAGGCGCTCCAGCTGCTCGGCGAACTTGCGCACCGCCGGCAGGATCGCCGCGCCCACCGGAGTCAGCTTGGCCCCCCGTCGGGAGCGGTCGAACAGCTTGACCTTGAGCGCCTGCTCCAGCACCTGGATCTGCTCGCTCAGCGGTGGCTGGGACATGCCGAGGCGCTTGGCCGCACGGCCAAAGTTCTGCTCTTCAGCCACGGCCAGGAACAACCAGAGGTGACGAATCAGGCGAAAGTTAATCATGGTCTTATCCATAGGTTAAGCGTATGCAAGGCTTCTGTACTTCGTAATATACCTATCATAGGCACTGCCTGACACTGGCCGCCTCCGTCACCCGAGGCTTGCCCATGACCCCTGACCGTTTGCTCGACCGCCTGGCCGCACTGGACACCAACACCGTGTCCGACGCCCTCGACTTCCTCGGCCTGCCCGGCGCCACCGTGGGCCTGCGCCCATTGTGGAACTGCCCGAAGATCGTTGGCCGCGCCAGTACCGTACTGCTCGGCCCCAAGTCCGACATCGCCCCGACCGTGCACTTGATCACCCCGGTGATCGAACAGGTCGCGACAGACGACCGGGTGCTGGTGATTGCCGGCGGTATCGAGGGCATTTCCTGCTGGGGCGACATCATCGCCAACGCGGCGTTGCGCAAACACATACGCGGTACGGTGATTGATGGTTTCAGCCGCGATATCGACGGCAGCGAAGCCATCGGCTATCCGGTGTACGGACGCGGCGTGACCATGATCAGCGCGCGCAACCGCGTGGTGCAGCTCGACGCCGGCGTGCCCCTCAGCGTTGCTGGCGTAAGCGTCAGCGAGGACGACTACGTGATTGCCGATACCTGCGGCACGGTATTCGTGGCCCAGGCGGTGATCGAAAAGGTCCTGGACCTGGGCGAGCGCATTGCCCGCCGCCAGGACGGCATGGTGCAGGCCGTGCGCAGTGGGCGCTCTGTGGTCGAGGTGATGCACGACGCACAGTTTGAGGCGATCAGCCGATGAGTACCGATATCCAGCGGCTGAACCCGCGCCTGGCCAGCGCACAACCGTCTGCCACCTATCGCATCATGGACCGCGTCGCCGAACGCCGGGCGCAAGGCGCGCAGATTATCTCGCTGTGCGCCGGCGAACCGGATTTCGACACCCCGGCGCATATCCGCGAAGCCGCGATCCAGGCCATTGAAACCGGGCATACCCGCTACACCCAGGTGGCCGGTGCGCGGGCCCTGCGGGAGGCGGTGGCGGCGAAGTTCCGGCGCGAAAACGGCCTGGACGTGTCCTGGCAGGACACCCTCGTGTGCAACGGCGGCAAGCAGGTGATCTACAACGCCCTGGCAGCCACACTCAATGAAGGCGACGAGGTGATCGTGCCCGCGCCGTACTGGGTCAGTTACCCGGAGATGGTGCAACTGTGCGGCGGCGAGGCGCGCATCGTCACTTGCAATGCCAACAGTGGATTCAAGCTGACACCAGAGGCCCTGGCTGCTGCAATCACCCTGCAAACACGCTGGCTGATCCTCAATTCACCGTCCAATCCCACCGGCGCGGTGTACAGCGAGGGCGAGCTACGGGCGCTGGCCGAAGTGCTGTTGGCCCACCCGCAGGTGCTGATCCTGGCCGATGACATTTACGAGCACCTGATCTTCGACGGCCAGGCCTTTCATACCCTGGCCCAGGTTGAGCCGCGTTTGGCACCACGCACATTGACCATGAACGGCGTGTCCAAGGCCTATGCCATGACCGGCTGGCGCATCGGTTTCGCCACCGGCCCACGCTGGCTGCTGGAGGCCATGGAAAAACTCCAGGGCCAGCAGACCTCCGGCGCCTGTTCGATCTCGCAACAGGCGGCCCTCGCTGCACTGGAAGGCCCCAGAGATTTCATCCGCGACAGCCGCCGGGTGTTCCAGGCGCGCCGGGACTTGATGGTCCAGTTGCTGAACGACACGCCAGGCCTGACGTGCATCAGCCCCGCCGGCGCGTTCTACGCGTTCGCCTCATGCGCCGCGCTGATCGGGCGCACCTCGGCGGGCGGGCGGCTGCTGCGCAGCGATGAAGACGTGGCCCTGGCGCTGCTGGATGAGGCCAATGTAGCCGTGGTGCATGGCAGCGCCTTTGGCCTGGGGCCGTACATCCGCATCGCCTATGCCCTGGATGACAAGTCGTTGCGCCAGGCGTGCGAGGCAATCCGCGGCTTCTGCAGCAGCTTGCTGGCAGAAGAATAAAAGTGATGAGTTCACATAGATAAATATCGCTAATGGTGGCGTGCGCCCCTTCTTAAGATTAAGGCCGAACAGGACAACACTCACAACAACAAGGTCCGCCCCCATGTCTATGCCTGAAGTCATAAAACCCGCTGTGCGCAGCCAATACCGCTGGGTGGTTGCTGCGCTGATTTTCCTGATCTACACCGTGGCCGCCGCCGACCGGGCCAACCTCGGCGTGGCGCTGCCGTTCATTCGCCAGGAATTTGCAATGAGCAACGCCCAGGCCGGTGGCCTGGTCAGCCTGTTCCTGCTGGCTTACGCCCTGGCACAACTGCCGTCGGGCTTTGCCTTCGGGCGCTTTGGCGTCAGCCGGATCCTGCCGTGGGCCATGGTGCTGACCTCGTTGCTGACCGGCCTGGTAGGCACCGCCAGCTCACTGCTGGCGCTGAAACTCTATCGCCTGGGCCTGGGCATCGCCGAAGGCCCGCTGCCCATCAGCATGACCACCACCATCAACAACTGGTTTCCGGCACGGGAAAAAGGCACCGCGTCGGGGATCTTTCTGTCGGCCGTGAAGTTCGGACCGGTGATCGTGCCGCCGCTGTGTGCCGTGATCATTTCGGTATGGGGCTGGCGCGAAATTTTCTACTTCTTTGCGATCCCGGGCATCGTGCTGGCGGTGGTCTGGTACTTCCTGGTCACCGACCATCCGTCCCGCAGCCGCTTCGTCAACCAGGCCGAACTTCAATACATCGTCGAAGACACCGCAATCGCCCAGACCGCCCGTGTGCACAAGACGCCGGCGTGGGTGAAAAAGCTCGACCGGGTGATCCGCACCCGCGATGAAAAGCCCCTGGAAACCAACCGTCAGGTTTTCACCTCATGGAATATCTGGGGGTGCGCCACCAGCTACTGCTTCCAGCTCGGTGTCTCCAGCGTGCTGCTGGCGTGGATTCCCACCTACCTGATGACCGTCAAGCAGTTTTCGATCATGAACATGGGCCTGGTCTCGGCAGCGCCCTGGGTGGGCGCGGTGCTGGGCAACCTGCTGGGAGGTTTCTGCTCGGACCGCCTGATGGGCGGGCGCCGCAAGCCGGGCATGTTGCTGTCGGCGGTCGGCACCTCGTTGATGATGTACCTGCTGATCAACTCACCGGCCGAGCCCCTGCCCTACGGCTTGCTGCTGATGCTGACCGGCGTGGTGCTGAGCCTCGGCTTCTCGTCCTACATGGTCTACCCGATGGGCCTGACCACCAAGAAGACCTTCCCGATCTCCAACGCCATCGTGAACATGATCGGCCAGTTGGGCGCCGCCGCCACGCCCTTCATCACCGGCCTGCTGCTGGACAACTACGGCTGGAACTACGTGTTCGCCTGGCTGGCGATCGGCTCGTTCATCAGCTTCATCATTTTGCTGACCATTGCCGAGCCCCGCCCGGCCTCCAGCCACCCGACCTGATTTGTCACCACCACGAGGAGTTATCCATGTCACCCCAAGACCAAGAATTGGTTGCCCTGTTTGCCGGCCTGGACACCCCGGGCGTGTCCGACGCCCTGGACAAGCTAGGCCTGCCCGGCCAATGCCTGGGAATCATGCCCCTGGACAACTATCGCCAGGTGGTGGTCGGCCCGGCCTTCACCGTGCGCTACGTCAGCGCCAGCACCCCGCCGGGCACCGTAGGCGACTTTATCGATGACGTGGCCGAAGGCGATGTGGTGGTGATCGACAACGACGGACGCACCGACTGCACGGTGTGGGGCGACATCATGACCCAGTACGCCGGCAGCCAGCGGATCGCCGCGACGGTGATCGATGGCGTGTGCCGCGACGTGAGCAAGGCCCTGGGCGACGGCTACCCGCTGTTCACCAAGGGCCGGTTCATGCGCACGGGCAAGGACCGGGTTGAAGTGGAAGCGGTAAACCAGCCGGTGTCCATCGGCCAGGCCCGGGTGTGCGCCCGGGACATCGTGGTGGCCGACGCCAATGGCGTGGTGATCGTGCCGCGCGAGCGCGCCCATGAAGTGGCAGCCTGTGCACGCTCGATTGAAGCGGTGGAAGCGCGTATCCGGGCGCTGCTCGATGAAGGCAAATCCCTGCGTGAAGCACGGGCGGCGCTGGGTTATCACACCCTGCAACGCAAGGGCTGAAAGGTCCTTCAGTTGGCCGGTCGCAACAGCTGCATCTGCTGGCGGTAGTCATCCGTCACCTGCCGCGACTGGCTGCTGCTGGTAATCACCCTCGGTGTGATCAGCACGATCAGTTCGGTGCGATCCTTGGACTTGCTGGTGTTGCCAAACAACCAGCGCAGCCCGGGGATTTTCCCCAGGTACGGCACGGCGCTGACGCTCTCGGCGTTGTCCTGCTTGATCAGCCCGCCGAGCAACACGGTCTGGCCGCTTTGCACCGCCACCTGGGTCGACACCGAGCGCGTGGAGATACGCGGGTTGTTGGGTGTGTCGCTGCTGTTGGTGGTTTGGTTCTCGGCGTCGCTGACCTGTTGCTGGATGTCCATGTACACCAGGCCGCCCGGGTTGATCCGCGGCACCACGTCGAGGATCACCCCGGTCTGCACGTATTCGACGCTGCTCAAGGTGCTGTCGGCGTTGCCGGTGTTGACCGTGGTCTGGCTGATGGGGATGTTGTCACCCACCTGGATCTGCGCCGGCTGGTTGTTCATCACCACCAGCGAGGGTGCCGACAACACCTGGGTGCGGCCGTTGGTTTCCAGGGCGTGCAAGGCCACTTGCAGGTTGGAGCTGACGAAGGAATAGAACAGCGAATCCGCGCCCAATCCCGCACCGCCGCCACCCAGGGCGCCCTGGCTGCCAGGGGTATTGGCTACCGTGCTGGTGGAGTTGCCCGCCAGGCGGCCCAGGTACCATTGCACCCCTAGGTCCAGTTCGCCGGTGAGTTTGACTTCGAGGATGCGCGTCTCGATCTGCACTTGCAGCGGCGGGTTGTCGAGGCGCTTGATCGCCGATTCGATCTCCTTCCACTGCACCGGTCGGGTGCGTACCAGCAACTGGTTACTGCTTTTTTGCGCGGTGATCCGGGTGCCAGCGTCGAGGCTTTTGGCAGCGCCCGGCTCTGCATTTTCACCGTCTTCGCTGGCGGCCGGGGCCTGGTCCTCATCGTCACTGACGGGCGGGCTATTGCTGCTGTTGTTCAAGCCACCCGAGGTGCCGCCGCTGGTGTTGAGTGACGACAAGGTCGCCGTGCGCAGCCCCGGCGCCACCTTGGCCGGCGCATCGTCCTTGATCGCGCCGGTGCCGTAGATCTGCCGCAGGTATTTGGCGAGGTCCGTGGCCTTCATGTTGCGCACGTCGTAGACGTACATCTGCGGCTCGTTGCCGCCGCCCTCATCGATGGTGTGAATCCAGTCGCCAACTTCGCTGAGGTACTGCGGCTGGGACGAGATCGCCACCACCGAATTGGTCCGCTCGATAGGCAGGAAGCGCACCATGCCCGCCAAAGGCATGCCGCTGTCGGGGCCGAACATTTTTTGCAGCTCGGGCATCAACTCGGCCACCGAGGCCCGTTGCAAACCGAACACCCCCACCGACATCCCCTTGAGCCAATCGACGTCGAAGGTGTCGATGGTGTCCTGGTAGTTGGCCAGCTCGTCCGGCGTACCGGCCAGGCTCAACACATTGCGCGCCGGGTCTACCAGCAGGAATGCGTTTTCCCGGGCGAACGGCTTGAGCAGTTTCTGCATTTCCGTGGCCGAGATATAGCGCAGCGGAAACAGCCGGGCCGAGAGCCCGCTGGAGGGTTGCGACACGCTCATTTCCGGCACCAGCTTGCCCGCCACCGCCTGGTTGGCGGGCAGGATCACGTAGCGCTGGCCCTGGCGGATCATCGCGTTATCGGTCCAGGACAACAGGGTTTCGAGGATCGACAGCGCCTGCTGCTTGCTCACCGGCTTTGAGGTGGAGAAGCTTACGTTGCCTTTCACACCCTGGGCGATGCTGTAGTTCTCGTGCAGCAGGTCGCCCATGACGCTGTTGATCACCGCCTCAATCGGCTGGTCGGCGAAGTTGAACACGATGTCGCCGCTGGCTTCATCCTTGACCGCCGCCGGTGCGGGCTGGCGCACGAACTGCTGGTTACCGCGAATCAACTGGCGCTGGGGCGACGTAGGCGCCTGGGGTTGGCGGCTGTCGGCCGCAGGCGACTCGCTGGCCGGGTCCACGGGCGGCCGTTGCGAACCGGTGCCCTGCATCGCCTCGTGAAGCAAGGCATCGTCCGGGTCGAGGTGATCGGGGAATGACCCACAGCCGCCCAAGGCGACGGCGGTGGCCAGGCAAAACACGCTGGTGCGCAAGGCGCTAGGGGAAGTATCGATCAAGGGGCGGACTCGTGAGGAAGGGAAATCGGTGGTGTGGTGGACGGCGGCGGCAAACGCGGAACGCTGAGGCTCAGGGTTTGCGTGCGGCCATCCAGCACAAAACGGGCGTGCAGCGGTGTCAGGTGTTCCAGGCGCCAGCCGTTGGGCAGAGTCTGGCCTTGGTGGACCTTGAGCGGCGGGCCCTCGTCACGCTTGAGCAGCGCGACGCGCAGGTCGCCGTCGAGCAGCACGCCGGTCAGCTTCAGGCTCGACAGGATGGAAATCTCGGCCTGACCCACGGCGGCATCGGGGCTGCGGTCGGGGCTGAACAGCGGCGCTTGCCAGGTGCCGGCGAGGCTTTCCAGGGTCACACTCGGGGCCACGTGAACCTTGGCCGAAGCATTGGCGCGCGCGGCGGAGGCAGGCTCATCCAACCACTGCGGCGCATCGCCGATGCTGCTCAAGATGCCCACCATCAGCAGGCCCAGCAGCCCGGCCACACCGAGCAACACCCACTCGAGGGCGCGCAATGAATTGATCATCGGCGGGCCTGCGTGGCGGCTGCCGGTTGCAGATAACCGCGCACCAACAGGTGCACCACCAGCTTTCCGGCACCGCCGCTGGCGGGGGCATTCGGCCCGCGACGGACGCTCATTTCATCCACGAACAGGAACGGTCGCTGGTACTCCAGCTCATGCAGGATCGCGGTCAGGGGCTCGATGGCGCAGTTGAGGGTCAGGCTGACTTTGACCTGGCGATAGGGCTCGGTGTCGTCCTGCTCCGGAGTAATGGGCATGCGCTGGGTCAGGCTGCAGCCGCCGCCGAGGCCGGCGCGGCTGTTGATCAGGTCGGCGATGCGCTGCATCAGGTCCGCCGCCACGGCGCTGGGGTCATCCCCCGGCAACAGGCTGGTGCTGCTGGCCGGGTCCTGGCGGGCTTGCTCCAGTTGCTCACGCAAGGCGGCGCCCTGGTGCAGTAGGCCCGCATAGCGTTGCTGTTGTTCGCGCAGCTGTTCGGCCTGCTCGCCCATGGCACGCAATGGCCCGGCGAACCAGCTGTCGATCAGCAGCCAGTAACCGCCGCCCAGCACCAGCGCCAGGACCAGCAAGGCGGCGCCGCGACGCTCACGGGGTGTCAGTGGTCGGCGCATCGGCGGCCTCCTGGTGCAAGTGGGCGCGCAGGGAAAACTGATCCTTGCCGGTTTGCGCATCGGGTTGGATCACCCCTTCGAACTGGGGGTTTTCCAGGCTGTGGCACGCCTTGATCCGGGTGATCAGGGCACTCGCCTTGGCGCTTTGCCCGGAGAAGGACACGTCGGCGCCGTTGTTGACGTCCAACTGGTCGATCCAGGTATCGGCGGGCAGGCAGGCGGTCAGCTCGTTGAGCAACGCCGCCAACGGCGGTTGTGCCGACTTGCGGCGAATCAGGTACTGCGCGGCGCCACGGGTATTGAGCAGTTGCTGACGCAGGCTCTGGACCTCGGCGACCTGGGCTTTCTGTTGTTGCACCTGCGCCTGCATGACGTCGAGCACCCGCTGGCGGTCGTTGAGCCACAGCAGCATCGCGGCAATCAGCAAGGCGCCGCACAGCCAGGGCAGGCTGCGTTGCAAGCCCTTCCCGGCCGGCCGCTGGCGTGGGCTCAACGGCGCCGGCAGCAGGTCGATGCCCATTGGCCCGTCCACATCCACCGCATGGGGCTGCAAGCCGAGAGCAGCGCAGTCCAACAGGATTTGATCCAGGCGCTCCCGCAGGATGGCCACCAGGGTCACTTGCACATGCGTGGCGGTGCGCCGTTCCTGGCGGGCCACGAAGTACAACTGTTCAGCTTCGAACGGGGTAAAGCGGTCCAGCTCATAACCCACCACCGTCGACAGGTTGCGCGCGGCCGCCAGGGGCAGTTGCAGGGTTTGCAGCAACACCGCCGAGGGCGCGAGCACCAGCACCTGGCGCACCTCGTCGGCAGGTTTTGCCACCGGCCCGGTCAACGGCCAGTGGTAGCGGTGCTCGGGGATGTCACGGACCGACAGCCACGCCGGCAGGCAGCCACGCAGCTCCTTGAGCCACAGGCGCCAGCCCACTTGCAGCAAGCTGCCGCGCCAGCGCCGGGTGAGCGGTTCGGCCAGCTGTTGAAGGCGCGCCACTGGCGCCGAACGGTATGGATTCATTCTTGCCAACGCAGCACCCGATAAGGTTGTGCGCTTCCCTCCGATGGGCTCAATAAAACCGTGGCTCGTAACCGGGCGTGGTAACCGCCGGGGCGTTGTGCGCGGCTGTCGATCACCAGCACGTCACCGGGGTCGGCCCCTACTGCGCTCTGCCGGGGCAGGTTCAGCGCCTGGCGCATCAATGGGCTGGCGAAAGCGGGATCGGGCCGGTCCAGGCCGCTCCACAAACTGATTTGCGGGGCCAGCCGGCTGTACAGCGCCTGGGTCATGCCGGGCAATTGCCGCACTTCCTCCACCACGCGGAACGGCGCCAGGCCTGCGTTGCGCCGCATTTCCAGGTCCCTGGCGAGCCGGCTGGCCTGGGTCTGGGTGGCGCCGCACGCCAGGGCCAGGCGGGTAAAGTCAGCGGCCTCGGCGCTGTTCAAATACAGCTTGCCGCGCTCGCTGTGCAGGCTCACGTGAAGCTGTGCGTCATCAAATACCAGGGGCATTTCGCGGCCGTCGGCGATCCATTGCTTGCGTTGCAGCGGGTCGGCCAGGGCCTGCATGGCCAACGCCACGCCCGCCTCCGCCGCCAGCAGCGCCTGGGTATGCTGGCGATGCCACAGGGCCTGGCGGCTTTCCAGTTGTACCCAACCGGCCAGGCCGCCCAGCAGCAAGCTGAGCAACGCCAGTACCCACAGCACCAGCAGCAATGCAACGCCGCGCTGACGCTTCATTCGCCTGATGCTCCGCTGGAGAGGTTCAGCCGCAGGGCAACCACTTGGGTGACCCACGGCACCGGTCCGTTGACTTGTGCTGCAATGCGTACCGCATAAGGCAGGCGTTTGGTCCACGGCCAGTCACTGATCCAACCGGTGGCCTGGCCCTTGGGCGACAGGCCGCGATAGCTGAATTGCAGATCCTCGACGTTCTTCAGCAACACCTGCGGTTCGCTGCGGGTGGCCGGCACGCTCACTTGGGCATTGGACTCAAACCGTGCGAACGCCACCTGCAACTCGCGCTCGGTCAACTGCAAGGTGAAACGCTGGATACCGCCGCCGAGCACGCCCGGCAAGGTCGCGACGAATTGCAGGCGCTGGGGAGCGCCGACAAAAAAGCCGTTGGTCTGGCTGTCGTCCTCGGTCACGTCGAGGGGCAATGCTTCGCTGATGGAGGTGCGCAGGAACTGTTGCGCGGCGCGACTTTCATCCAGGCTGACGGTGTAGCGCTGCGCCTTGAGTACTGCACGGTTGGCTCCCAGGAGCGCGCCGCCCACCAGGGCCAACAACACGCCCAGCAGGCTGAGCACGATCATGATTTCGAGCAACGTGAAGCCCCGCTGCTGCTTCACTGGAGGCTCCCGTCGCGGCTGGCGCGCAGTTTCAAGGTACTGAAATTTGCGCGGCGCGGACCTTCGCTGACGCTGAGATCGAGGCGAAACAAATGTGGCTGACCGATGCGGGTGGGCTGCTGGGCGACGCGCAGTTGCCAGGCAATGCCGTCCAGCTCGCCCTCGCGCACGCCACTGGCCAGGGGCCCCGACGCCTCCTGATCCATCACGCTCAAGGCGGTATGGGTCAGGCGGTCGCTGTGGGCCACCTGCAACAACGAGCGCGCGCTTTGGCCGAACGCGACCAGCAACACCGTGCTGCAGATCGCCATGAGGGTCAGCGCTGCGAGCATTTCCAGCAAGGTGAAACCCGACTGACGCTTCATGGCAATGCCCTGGACTGCACGCTGCCGGTCAGCCAGCCGACGTCGATGCGCCAGCGTCGCGTGCCATTGGCCAATAACAGGTTGCCGCCGGTAGAGCTGCCGTCGGGGTAAAACTCCACCGCAGCGCCTGCGTGTTCGGCGGTGTGCAGGGTCACTTGCAGATCGGCCGGCCAGTGCTTGATGGGTTGCCCCGGCGCCTGAAAGCTCAGCCGGGCCAAGTCGAAGACGGTCTTGGCCGACCTGCCGCTGACAATCGCCCGTGCCCGTGTGCTGCGCAGGGCATCCACCATCTGCCCGACCACCTGGCGCTCTTTCGCTACCCGCAGGCCTTGTTGCAGGCCAAATCCCACCAACCCGGCCGCGATGCTGATCAACACGATCACCACCAGCATCTCCAGCAGGGTAAAGCCGCGTTGGAGGGCCGGCATTATTCCCAGTTGCCCAAGTCGGCGCTGTAGCCTTCGCCGCCGGGCTGGCCGTCCTGACCGTAGAAGATCAGGTCGAAGGCGCCATGTTCACCGGGGAAGCGATAGCCGAAGGCATGGCCGAACGGGTCCTTGAGGTCTGAGGGCTTGGCGTACGGCCCGGCCCAGCCGGCGGTGTTGCCGGGCTTGTCGACCAATTGCTGGAGGGTCTTGGGTGGCGAGCCGACATCCAGGCCGTAGCTCTCGATCTTCATGCTCAGGCTGGCCAGTTGCGCCTTGCCCGCGCCGTATTTGCCCTTGTCGACGTTGCCGCCCACCTGGCGCACCACGATGGTCGCGACGATGCCCAGCAACACGATCACCGCGAGCATTTCCAGCAAGGTGAAACCGCCTTGGCGGCGGGCGGGTTTGAAACGGGTATGGCGCATCGGCTTGCTTCCTTGGGTCTTCATATATTGCTGGTCAGGCTCATCAGCGGCAGCATGATCGCCAGCATGATCACCGCCACCAGCACCGCCATGACCACCGTCAGGGACGGCACCAGGGCGGCGAGCAGGCGGTCGATGCCGCGCTTGGCTTCGACGTCGAACACGTCGGCGACCTTGAGCAGCATGCTGTCCAGTTCACCGGCCTGTTCGCCGACTTCAATCATTTGCAGGGCCAGGTCCGGCAGCAGCGGTTGGCTGCCAAATGCACTGGCCAGGGTGCCGCCGCCTTTCACTGACTCGGCGGCCTGGGCCACTTGTGCCTGCAAGGCACGGTTGGTGCAGACCTGGCGGGCGATCACCAGCGCTTGCAGCAGCGCCACGCCGTTGCTCAGCAAGGTGCCGAGGGTGCGTGCCAGGCGTGCGGCTTCGACCCGCTGCAACAGCGGGCCGATAACGCGGATACCCAGCACGCGCCGGTCGTACTGCTCGCGGTGTCGTGGGTTGCGCAGGCGTGCCGCCAGGGCCCAGACCGTCACGATCAACCCGGCAAAAACCGCCAGGCCATAGGCGCCGAGGAAGTGCCCAAGGCCCAGGATCACTTCGGTGATCAACGGAATCGGCACGCCCAGATCCTTGAAGATCGGCACGAACTGCGGCACCACGTAAGCCAGCAACAGCGCCAGGGAACCGAGCACGCCCACCACCAGGAAGGCGGGATAGATCAGCGCGTTGATCACCTCGCCTCTCAATAACTGGCTGCGTTCCAGGTAGTCACTGAGTTGGCGCAGGGTGTTCTCCAGCGCACCGCCCGCCTCACCGGCACGCACCATGCTCAGGTACAGCGGCGAAAACTGGCTGCCCTCCTCTTCCAGCGCTGCCGACAATGGCTTGCCGGCCTTGACGTGCTCGCGGATACGTTCGATCAGCGCTCGGGTCTGCGGCTGGCCGGGCTGCTTGAGCAGGATGCCCAGCGAGCGTTCCAACGGTTGGCCCGCGCCCAGCAGGGTGGCCAGTTGCTGGGTAAAACTGACCAGCGCCGCGCCATTCAACTGGCCGCGCCCGAAGGCATTGCGCAGCCCTTGGGCACCGGCGGCATCGATGTGCAACAGCAGCAGGCCACGCTTGTGCAGCGCAGCGACGGCGGCGGCCTGGTCCTTCGCTTCGAGGGTGCCGTTCTGCGCGACGCCCTGGCTGTCCAGGGCGCGGTATTTGAACAGGCTCACGCGCCCTCTCCACGGGTGACGCGCAACACTTCTTCAAGGGATGTGACAC
Source organism: Pseudomonas sp. 21615526 (assembly GCF_013386245.1). Taxonomy (NCBI): domain Bacteria; kingdom Pseudomonadati; phylum Pseudomonadota; class Gammaproteobacteria; order Pseudomonadales; family Pseudomonadaceae; genus Pseudomonas; species Pseudomonas sp. 21615526. Next base: position 13,198 of record NZ_JACAOM010000118.1, read on the forward strand.
CGGCCACCGCCTGGCGCAGGCCTTCTTCATGCAGGGTGCGTAAGCCACCACGGCGGGCGGCCTGTTCGAGGGTCGCGGCGTCGGCCTGGCGCATCAACAAGCTGCGCAGTTCGTCATTCATCACCAGCAATTCGGTGATTGCACTGCGGCCGTGGTAACCGCCGCCGGCGGCGTTGGCGCGAGGCCGGTAAAGCAGGATCGGGCGCTGCTCGGTGAAGCGGTCGAGGCCGTGTTCCTCGATCAACTCCGGCGGTGCTTCAAACGCCTCACGGGTCGCCGGGTCGAGGCGGCGCACCAGGCGCTGCGCGAGGATGCCATTGACGGTCGAGGCGATCAGGTAGCTCTCCACCCCCATGTCCAGCAGGCGCGTGATACTTGCTGCGGCACTGTTGGTGTGCAGGGTCGAGAGCACCAGGTGGCCGGTCAGGGAGGACTGGATGGCGATGCGGCAGGTTTCGAGGTCGCGGATTTCACCGATCATGATCACGTCCGGGTCCTGGCGCACGATGGAGCGCAGCGCCCCGGCGAAATCCAGCCCAATGGCCGGCTTGACCTGGATCTGGTTGATGCCTTCCAGTTGGTATTCCACCGGATCTTCGACGGTGATGATCTTGCGCTCGGCGGTATTGAGCCGCGACAACGCGGTATAGAGCGTGGTGGTTTTACCCGAGCCGGTGGGCCCGGTGACCAGCAGGATGCCGTGGGGTCGTTCGAGCACTTCAAGGAAGGTTTCCAGGCGCTGGCCGTCAAAGCCCAGGCTCTGGAAATCGAACTGCACGGTCTGGCGGTCCAGCAGGCGCATCACCACCGACTCGCCAAAACTGGTGGGCACCGTGGATACCCGCAGGTCCAGTTCCTTGCCCTGGATGCGCAACATGATCCGGCCGTCCTGCGGCAGGCGGCGCTCGGCGATGTCGAGGCGCGCCATGATCTTGACCCGGGAAATCACCGCCGCCGAGGAACTCGCCGGCGGCGCTTCCGCTTCATGCAGCACACCGTCGATGCGGTAGCGCACCTTGAGCTGGTTTTCGAAGGGTTCGATATGGATGTCCGAGGCGCGGTGCTCCACGGCCCGTTGCAGGATCAGGTTGACCAGGCGAATCACCGGGGCTTCGGAGGCCATGTCCTTGAGGTGTTCGATGTCTTCCAGGGCGCCGCCCTGTTCATCGAGGTTTTCGATCAGGGTGCCCATGGCGGAACGGCCCTGGCCGTAGTAACGCTCGATCAGGGTTTCGACTTCGTTGCGCGGCCCGACCGCCAGCCACACCGGCACGCCGCACGCGTACGCCAGGGCCTGGAACGGATACAGCAGCGCCGGGTTGGCCGCCAACACCCGCACACCACCGTGGCTCCAGCCTACCGGCACCACCTGGTAATGGCGCATGAAGCGTTCGGTCAGCGCCGGCAGCGGGTCGAGCACGGGCGGTGCGGCATCGGCCAGCAGCAACGGCGCGCCGAGCAAATCGGCCCAGGCCCGCGCCAGTTCCACTTCGGAAACCAGCCCCAGGCGCGTCAGCAGGCCGAGCAGTTCGGGGTCGTCGGATTCCTGGGATAACCGTCGAGCACGTTCCAGGTCGACGGTTTTCAGACCGGCTTTTCGCATCAGCCACGCGCACACTTGTTCGGCATCCGGAATCTGCATTCGGCATGCATCGATGGGCATTGACGGTATCGGTTGAGACATCTGCACCATTCTGAACAACTAGTTGAAGAGGCTGTTTCCAAGGGTGCAGAAACAACAACTAGTCCCAGCGGCGCCTTGAACAAGATCAAGACCCTGCACACAAGCGATGTGCAGGACAGCCGTGGCAAATCATGGCCTTTTAGAACTACTGACCAAGGCCATTAGTTCGCCACAATTCATAAAATCTTGTTAAACACATCGACTAACATATTGATGCTTAGTTCACGATTGCAAATAGCCAGCCCGCTGCAACAGCACTAATCATTGAACTTCTCGTCGTTTAATTTTGAACTGCACAAGAGTGCCACTTCCCTGTGGCGCGATTGCCGCTAGAAGTCGACGGTCGCCGACAGCAAATACGTGCGCGGCGTCGACAAGGTCAACCCCGGCTCGCTGTCATCCGAGGCACCGGCCGAACTCCAGTAGCGCCGGTTGGCCACGTTCTCGACATTGGCCCGCAGGGTGATGTGCTTGTCGTCGACCTTGAAGGCGTAGCGTGCGCCGACATCAAGCCGCGTCCAGGCGTCGATTTCCTTGACGTTGGACTGGTCCAGGTACTGCGAGCTGGAATAGATCCCGCGGCTGGTCAGGGTCAGGCCTTCAACAGTCGGCACGTCCCACTCCGCGCCCAGGTTGACGTTGTACTTGGGCGTGGCCGGCGCACGGTTGCCGTCGTAGGTGCCGTTGGTGGTGTGGGTCAGTTCGCTGTCGATGTACATCACCCCGCCCAGCAGGCGGAAGCCCTTGAGCGGCTCGCCGAACACGCTGAGTTCCACGCCATCGTTCTGGCGCTTGCCATTGGGGCCAAAGACCAGCGTGGTGGCGTTGGTCTCGTAGGCCGGCTGCTTGATCCGGAATACAGCGGCCGTCACCGCGAACGCACCGGCGTCGTACTTGGCGCCGACTTCGACCTGACGGCTGATGAACGGTGGGAAGATTTCGTCATCGTTGACCGACGCCGACGGCGCGACCTTGCCCTGGCTCAGGCCTTCCATGTAGTTGGCGTACAACGAGAGCTTGTCGGTGGCCTTGAACAGGATGCCGCCGGACGGTGAAATTTTTTCCTCGTCGTAGGCGGTGTCGCCTTTGACGTCATCGGTCCAGTCGTCGACCTTGACCCGCTGCCAGCGCGCACCGAGGGTCAGCAGCAACCGGTCGTCGAAAAAACCCAGGGTGTCGGACAACGCCACACCGCTGAAACGGTTTTCGGTGTAGACCTTCGAGTCAAATCGCGTTGGCCGGCCAGGCGCGGGGGTTTCAACAGGGTTGTAGATATTGCTTGAACCCTGCGCATATCGCGCGCCGCCGTTTTCGAAGTCCATGTAGAAGTAGCTGGCCGCCAGGTTGACCTCATGGCTCACCGGGCCGGTATGGAACCAGTTGCGCACGCCCGCCGTGGCGGTGCGCACGTTTTCATCGCGGGTGAAGTCGCGGGGCTGCACGCTGAAATCACCGGCGTTGTTGGCCACCGACACTGCATGGCGCAGGAAGTCATGGTTGCTTTTGCGCGCACCGACGCCGCCGTAGAGCATTAGGTTGTCGCTGAGATCAAACTCGCCGTTGACCGTGCCGAAGGTGTCGTTGGTGCTTGCCTTGCTCCAGGGCTGCGCGTAGTTGTGGCGTACGTCGTTGGCACTCGGCACCCTGGCTTTGGGCCCGACTTGCACACGTTCCTGGGGGGCGTCGGTATCGCGCTCGGTGCGGCCGATGTCGGTGGAGAGTCGCAGGCGTTCACCGCGAAAATCCAGGCCCAGCACGGCCATTTCGCGGTCGACACTCTGGTGATCCCAGGCGGTGTCGCCGGACTGTTTCACGCCGTTGAAACGCAGGCCGAACTGGTTGTCTTCACCAAAACGCCGGCCGATATCCACGGCTCCGCCCGCCTGGCTGTCGGAGGCCCAACTGCCGGTGAGCGAGGTGATGGGTGTGTCGGTGGCACGCTTGGGCACCACGTTGATCCCGCCGCCCACGCTGCCCCGTGGCGAGATGCCGTTGATCAACTGGCTGGGGCCTTTGATGATGTCGACGCGCTCGGCCATTTCCATGTCGATGGTGTAGGTCGGCAATACGCCATAGAGGCCGTTGTAGGCGACATCACTGTTGAACAGGCTGAAGCCGCGAATGGTGAATTGCTCATAGCGCCCGCCGGCCGGGTTGGTGGCGCGCACCGAGGGGTCGCTGGCAATCAGGTCGCCAAGGGTACGCGCCTGTTGGTTCTTGACCGCCGCGCTGGTGTAGGTGGTCATGCTGAACGGAGTATCCATGAAGTCCTTCGAGCCCAGCAGGCCCTGGGAGCCACGGCGCGCCACCTGGCCACCGGCGAAAGACTCGCTGTCGGCATCGCCGGTGGTGCCGAGAATCGAGGTGGGCGCCAGTTGCAGGCTGCCGCCTTCGGGAACCGGGGTCAGCCTATAGGCCTGCTCGCCCATGGGCTGCAGTTGCAGGCCGGAGCCCTGGAGCAGGCGCGCGAAACCTTCTTCGACGCCGTATTCGCCGGACAATCCGCTGCTGTTGCGGCCACTGACCAGCGCCGGGTCCACCGAGAGGTTGACCCCGGCCAGCCCGGCGAAACGGGTCAGCGCGGCGCTCAGGCTGCCGGCCGGCACCTGGTAGCTGCGCCGGGACGCACCGTCTTCGGCATAGCTGATGGGAACGAACAACGGGCTGGCACTCAGGCTCAGCATGAGGCTGAGGTTCAGCAACGGGCGTATTGCGGGCATTGGAAGAAGCTCTCGATTTTGTTCACTTACCTGGAATGACCAGTCACGTGAAAAAAAGGGACAGGCTTCAGCCACTATTTTTTGATTATTACGGTTTGATGCCTTTGAGCTTCTGGAGCAGCTCCATCAATTGCTCCAGGGATTCCTCGCCGAACTGCTCCTGAATCTTCAGGTAATTGCTTTCCATCCCGGCGCTCATGTCGACGAAACACTGCTGGCCCTGTTCGGTCAGGGCGACGAACACCCGGCGCTGGTCTTCGGCGGATTTGCGCCGGCGCACGATGCCGTCACGCTCCAGCCGCCCCAGTACGCCGGTCATGCTCGGCTTGAGGATGCAGGCGAGGTGCGCCAGTTGGTGGCTTTCGAGTTCGCCTTGCTGGCGCAGGATGCGGATCACCCGCCACTGCTGTTCGGTCAGGTCATGTTCATTGAGCAACGGCCGGAAGAACGCCATGGTCGCTTCGCGGGCCTGGAGCAAGGTGAGCGTAAGGGACGGTCTGGGGGTGGGCATGGTTCACGCGCAATAGAGGTCGAAGCGACGAAGCTTAGAGTCGGTGTCCCGCGTGCGCAACCCGACGCACGCAGCAAGTCGTTAATTTCGAAACGAATTCATAAAAACCTGTTAATCCAGCTATTCAGCTTAAAGATAACATGTTAACAATATGCCCGCCCCTGCCCTGGTGGCGGGCTCTACCAACAAAAACAACAAAAGGAACGCCCCTCATGCATTCGTGCCTCTTTCGCACGGCGGCAAGCGCTGGCCTGTGCGCCGCGTTTAGCCCTCTGGTCGCCCACGCCGACTTCATCCAGGACAGCAAGGCCAGCCTGGACCTGCGCAATTTCTACATGAACCGCGACTTTCGCCAGGCCAACGCGCCGCAGAACAAGGCAGACGAATGGGCGCAAGGTTTTGTGCTGCGCCTGGAGTCGGGCTACACCGAAGGCGTGGTCGGGTTTGGCGTGGACGCCCTGGGTGAAATGGGCCTGAAGCTCGACTCCAGCCGCGACCGCCGGGGCACCGGGCTGTTGCCGTCTGGCGCCAGCGGCGAGCCGGCCGACAGCTACAGCGAACTCGGCCTGACCGCCAAATTGCGCGTGTCGAAAACCGTGCTCAAGCTCGGCACCCTGCAACCGCTGTTGCCGGTGGCCGCCTATAACGACACGCGGCTGTTGCCGTCGACCTACAACGGTGAACTGGTGACCTCCCAGGACATCGACGGCCTGACCCTGAACGTCGGCCGCCTGGAAAAACAGAACCTGCGGGACTCCTCCAACAACGAGTCCATGAGCTACGGCGGCGTCAACAGCAGCCACCTGGACCTCGCCGGCGGCACCTACGCGATCAACCCGCACCTGGTCGCGACCTATTACTACGCGCAGATGCAGGACATCTACCGCCAGAATTTCATCGGCCTGGTGCATGACCTGCCGCTGGCCGAAGGCGTGAACCTGCGCACCGACCTGCGCTACTTCGACACCCGCGAGCAAGGCAGCGCCCTGCTGCGCAGCGCTTCGCGGGTCGACGGCGGGCGGATCGACAACCGCTTTTTCAACGGCATGTTCAGTTTGTCGGTGGGCGCACACAAATTCGGCCTGGGCTTCCAGAACCTTTCCGGTGACGGCGACTTTGCCTTCCCGGGGCAAGATCCGTATTCGGTCAACCTGGTGACCATCAATATCTTCACCAAGGCCAACACCGATGCCTGGCAGGCGCGCTACGACTACAACTTCGCCGCCCTCGGCCTGCCGGGCCTGACCTTCATGACCCGCTACGTCGACGGCAGCCATGCGCAAACCGCCACGGTGCGCAACGGCCGCGAATGGGAGCGCGACACCGACCTGGTCTACACCGTGCAGAGCGGCCCGCTGAAGAACGTCAACGTGCGCCTGCGCAATGCGACCCTGCGCTCAAGCAACGGCCTGACCAGCGACATCGACGAAAGCCGGGTGATCATCGGCTACACCGTGGCCCTGTGGTAACGCCGGGCGCCTCAACGCAACCCCGATTGACGCTGGCGGTATTCCCCCGGCGTCATTTGCGCGTAGCGCTGGAAGAACCGGCTGAAATACGCCGGGTCCTTGAACCCCAGCTGGTAGCAGATTTCATTCGCCGAACTGCCGGTGAACAGCAGCAGGCGCCGGGCCTCCTGCATCAGCCGCTCCAGAATCAGGCGCTTGGACGGCAGATCGGCGATGCGTCGGCACACCTCGTTGAGCCGCGCTTCAGTGACGCCGATACCGTCGGCGTAACGCGACAGCGGCCAGTGTTGCAGGTAGTGGTCTTCGATCAGTTCGTTGAAGCGGTGAAAAATCCGCAGGTCTTCGTGACGTGCAGGGCGGGCTTCCAGGGAATTGGCGCAGAGCCTGAGCAGGCTGATCATGATCAGCCGCGTCAGGCTGTCCAGGGCCGAACCGCGTCCGCTGGCCTGGGCGTTGATCTCGCTGCACAGCTCATCAAACAGGAATTCCAGGCGGCGCACCTCGGGCTGAAACTCCGGTGCCAGCCGCGCCAACGCCACGCAGGCCGCCGGCAATTGTGCGCCGGGGGCCAGGCTGGGGTCGGCGTCAATCAAGGCCCACACCAGTTGCTGGCGCACGGTCAGCACATGGCCGTCGGCGTCGGCTTCGGTGACGAAGGAATGCGCCACCGTCGGCGGCGTGAGGAAAAACATCGGCCCGGATTCGAGGTACTGCTGGTCGTCCAGGTAGACCCGCACCGCGCCGGTCTTGACGTAATGCACCTGGAAAAACCGGTCATGGCGATGCACCTGCATGTTGCGGCCAAAAAATCCCGCCAGGTTGCCGAGCCGGTCGTAGTGCACCTCGGCATCGCTGTAACGCTGGTCGTAGACCTGCCCGATGTTGATGTTGGGGATCGGCTGACGATCGCTCATCACTGCATTCTCTTTGTTGTTTTGACTGCCCTGAAATATTGCCACGCTTGACGATAGTTAACATCTTAATTATAACGTTAACACGTTAACGAATTTCCCACGGTGCAGGTCCGAATCTGCCCCGCCACTGCCAGGAGAAAAGCATGAGCCGTGCCCTGCATGATGTTGCGAACGGCACCCTGTTCGGCGTTGCGCTGAACTACCAGGGGTTGCTGAACCAACGTCTCGCCGAATTCGAACAAGCGCCTTACCAGAAGCCACCGGTGAAGCCGGTGCTGTTCATCAAGACGCCCAATACCCGCAACGGCCACGATGGCGTGGTGCTGCACCCGCAAGGTGAACGCCTGCAACCGGGCCCGGCACTCGGGGTGGTGATTGGCAAGAGCGCCAGCCGGGTCAGCGTCGAAAATGCCCTGGAGCATGTGGCGGGCTACACCATCGTCAATGAGTTCAGCCTGCCGGAAGACAGCTACTACCGCCCGGCGGTGAAAGCCAAGTGCCAGGACGGTTTCTGCGCATTGGGCCCGGAACTGGTGGCCCGCGACCAGGTCGCCAATCCGCATCAATTGAGCGTGAAGCTGTTCGTCAACGGTGAACTGCGCCAGCAAAACTCCACCGCCAACTTCGTGCGCAGCCTGCCGCAGTTAATCGCCGAGATCAGCGAGTTCATGACCCTGCACGAAGGCGACGTGCTGATCACCGGCACCCCCGAAGGCCGGGTGGATGTGCAACCCGGCGACACGGTTGAAGTCGAGATCAGCGGCCTGGGCCGCCTGGTCAACCACATCAAGGCAGAGGAGCTGTCATGAAACACGCCCGTATTCGCTTTGAAGGTGAAGCCCACCAGGTGCTGGTAGAAGCTGAAAACGCCGTGCGCCTGGCCGACGGTCGCCTGCTGGCTGAAGACCAGGTCGAATGGCTGCCACCGGCCACCGGCAGCATGTTTGCCCTCGGCCTGAACTACGCCGACCACGCCGCCGAACTGGCCTTCAAGCCACCGACCGAACCGCTGGCGTTCATCAAGTCCCCCGGCACCTACACCGGCCACAACCAGGTGACCTGGCGCCCGGACAACGTCGCCTACATGCACTACGAGTGCGAACTGGTGGCGGTCATCGGCAAGCCTGCGCGCAACGTCAAGCGCGAGAGCGCCCTGGAGTATCTGGCCGGCTACACGGTGTGCAACGACTACGCGATCCGCGACTACCTGGAAAACTACTACCGCCCCAACCTGCGGGTGAAAAACCGCGACGCCACCACGCCTGTGGGCCCATGGATCGTGGATGTCGCCGACGTACCGGACCCGAGCAACCTGAAGCTGCGCACCTGGATCAACGGTGAACTGCGCCAGGAAGGCAGCACGAAAGACATGATTTTCGACATCCCGTATTTGATCGAATACCTGTCCAGCTTCATGACTCTGCAGCCCGGCGACATGATCGCCACCGGCACCCCGGAAGGCCTGGCGGATGTGGTGCCGGGGGATGAAGTGGTCGTGGAAGTGGAAGGCGTAGGCCGCCTGGTCAATCGAATTGTCAGCGAGGCGGACTTTTTCGCCGCCCGTAAAGAGGCTTGAGCAATATGATCAAACACTGGATCAACGGCCGTGAGGTCGAGAGCAAAGACACCTTCATCAACTACAACCCGGCCACCGGCGAAGCCATCGGTGAAGTGGCCAGCGGCGGTGCCGAGGAAGTGGCGCAGGCCGTTGCAGCAGCCAAGGAAGCCTTTCCGAAGTGGGCGGGAACGCCAGCCAAGGAACGGGCCCGCTTGATGCGCAAGCTCGGTGAGCTGATCGAACAGAACGTGCCGCACCTGGCCGAGCTGGAAACCCTCGACACCGGCCTGCCGATCCACCAGACCAGGAACGTGCTGATTCCCCGGGCGTCCCACAACTTCGATTTCTTCGCCGAAGTCTGCACCCGCATGGACGGCCACAGTTACCCGGTGGACGACCAGATGCTCAACTACACGCTTTACCAGCCGGTGGGTGTGTGTGCGTTGGTGTCGCCATGGAACGTGCCGTTCATGACCGCCACCTGGAAGACTGCGCCGTGCCTGGCGCTGGGCAATACCGCGGTGCTGAAGATGTCCGAGCTGTCGCCGCTGACGGCCAATGAACTGGGGCGCCTGGCGGTCGAAGCCGGGATCCCCAACGGCGTGCTGAACGTAATCCAGGGCTACGGCGCCACCGCCGGTGATGCGCTGGTGCGCCACCCGGACGTGCGGGCGATTTCCTTCACCGGCGGTACCGCCACCGGCAAGAAAATCATGCAGACCGCCGGGCTGAAAAAGTACTCCATGGAACTGGGCGGCAAGTCGCCGGTGCTGATCTTTGAAGACGCCGACCTGGACCGCGCCCTCGACGCGGCACTGTTCACCATCTTCTCGCTCAACGGTGAGCGCTGCACCGCTGGCAGCCGGATCTTCATTCAGGAGAGCGTGTACCCGCAGTTCGTCGCCGAATTTGCCGCCCGCGCCAAACGCCTGATCGTCGGCGACCCGCAGGACCCGAAGACCCAGGTCGGCTCGATGATCACCCAGGCCCACTACGACAAGGTCACCGGCTACATCAGGATTGGCCTCGAAGAAGGCGCCACCCTGCTGGCCGGCGGCCTGGAACGCCCGGCCAACCTGCCGGCGCACTTGAGCCGTGGGCAGTTTATCCAGCCAACGGTGTTTGCCGATGTGCACAACAACATGCGCATCGCCCAGGAAGAAATCTTTGGCCCGGTGGTGTGCCTGATCCCGTTCAAGGACGAAGCCGAGGCGCTGCAACTGGCCAACGACACCGAGTACGGCCTGGCGTCCTATATCTGGACCCAGGACATCGGCAAGGCGCATCGTCTGGCCTACGGCATCGAAGCCGGCATGGTGTTCATCAACAGCCAGAACGTGCGGGACTTGCGCCAGCCGTTTGGTGGGGTAAAAGGTTCCGGCACCGGCCGTGAAGGCGGCCAGTACAGCTTCGAAGTGTTTGCCGAGATCAAGAACGTGTGCATTTCCATGGGCAGTCATCACATCCCGCGCTGGGGTGTGTAACCCGGATATAACAACGCTACCTGTAGGAGCGAGCTTGCTCGCGAAGAACCCGCAGGCGCCGCGGGCTAACAGAAGTGCTGCGTTATCGTTGACGTTTTTCGCGAGCAAGCTCGCTCCTACAAAAGAATAAATACTCAGGAGAATGATCATGGGCGAAGTGGTTCTGGCAGCGAAGATCTGCCACGTCCCCTCGATGTACCTGTCGGAACTGCCCGGCAAGCACCACGGTTGCCGCGAAGCAGCCATCGCCGGGCACAAGGAAATCGGGCGGCGCGCCCGTGAACTGGGGGCCGACACCGCGGTGGTGTTCGACGTGCACTGGCTGGTCAACAGCGGCTATCACGTCAACTGCGGCGAGCATTTCAAGGGCACCTACACCAGCAACGAGCTGCCGCACTTCATCAAGAACATGGAGTACGAGTACCCGGGCTGCCCCGAGCTGGGCGAGTTGATCGCCGCCGAGGCCAACCTGGCCGGCGTGCGCACCATGGCCCACAACATCCCGAGCCTGGAGCTGGAATACGGCACCCTGGTGCCGATGCGCTACATGCACATGGGCGTGCCGGACGCGCAGAAGTTCGACGTGATCTCGATTGCCGCGTGGTGCGCCTGGCACCGCCTGGAAGACAGCTTTGCGTTCGGCGCCGCCGTGCGCCGCGCCATCGAAAAGAGCGACCGCAAAGTGCTGGTGCTGGCCTCGGGCTCCCTCTCCCACCGTTTCTCGGACGACCGCGAAGCCGAAGCCAACATCCACAACTGGACCCGTGAATTCGACAAACAGATGGACCTGCACGTGGTGGAGATGTGGAAGCAAGGCCGCTTCAAGGAGTTCTGCGCAATGCTGCCGGACTACGCCGAGCACTGCTTCGGCGAAGGCAAGATGCACGACACCGCGATGCTCCTGGGACTGCTGGGCGGGCCGGACTACAACCAGCCGGCCGAGATCATCACCCAGCCGTTCGGCAGTTCGGGCACCGGGCAGATCAATGCCATTTTCCCTTTATGAGCCTTGGTGAGGATCAAATGTGGGAGCTGGCTTGCCTGCGATGCAGGCACCTCGGTGTATCTGTCGCACCGAGTTGATGCCATCGCAGGCAAGCCAGCTCCTACAAGGAATTCGCTGCACCTCACCCCAAGAGGAGATACACATGCCGCACTTCATCGCGGAATACACCGACAACATCGAGCAGCAGGCCAACCTGCCGGCCCTGTTCGAGCAGGTTCACGCCGTGCTGGGGGACAGCGGCGTGTTTCCCCTGGGGGGCATTCGCAGTCGCGGGGTGCGCCTGGACACCTGGCGCATGGCCGACGGCAAGCATGACTACGCCTTCGTCCACATGACCCTCAAGGTCGGCCACGGGCGCGACCTGGAAACCCGCAAGGCGGTGGCCGAAGCCCTGTTCAAGGTCATCACCGAACACTTCGCCGAGCTGCAATCCCAGCGGCTGCTGGCGTTGTCGTTCGAGATGATCGAGCTGCACCCCGAGCTGAATTTCAAGCAGAACAACGTGCACGCATTCCTGAAGAACCAGGCGGGCTGAGCACAGCCCACCTTTCCGCCCATGGCCACTCAAACAAAAAAGAACAACATCATGAGCACAGCCAATACCGCCGACAGCACCACCCTGATCGAACATCAGCGCACCCACAGCATCGTCACCTGGCGACTGATGCCGTTGCTGCTGATCTGCTACCTGTTTGCCCACCTGGACCGCATCAACATCGGCTTCGCCAAGATGCAGATGAGCACCGACCTGCACTTCAGCGACACGGTGTATGGCCTCGGTGCCGGCCTGTTTTTCATCGCCTACGCGCTGTTCGGCGTACCCAGCAACATGGCCCTGGACCGGGTCGGCCCACGGCGCTGGATCGCCTGCCTGATGGTGGTGTGGGGCGTGCTCTCCACCAGCATGCTGTGGATCGAAAGCTCCACGGGCTTCTACGTGCTGCGCTTTCTGCTGGGGGTGGCCGAAGCCGGCTTCTTCCCGGGGATTCTGGTGTTCCTCAACCGCTGGTACCCGGCCCGCCGCCGCGCGCAAGTCACCGCGCTGTTTGCGATTGCCGTGCCCATGGCCGGTGTGATTGGTGGCCCGTTGTCCGGTGCGATCCTGGAGAACTTCCATGATTTCGGCGGGCTGCGGGGCTGGCAGTGGATGTTCCTGATCGAAGGCGCCCCGGTGGTGCTGCTCGGCCTGGTCGTCCTGAAATACCTGCCCGACAGCTTCGAAACCGTGAAGTGGCTGGAGCCCGCGCAAAAGCAACAACTGCGCGAGCAACTGAGCACTGAAGAACAGCGCAAATCCATCACCTCCTTCGGCGGCATCCTGCGTGACCCGCAGGTGTGGCTGCTGGTGGCGGTGTACTTCGCGGTGATGCTGGCGGTGAACACCTTGGCGTTCTGGATGCCCACCCTGATCCACGGCGCCGGCATCGGCCGCGACAGCCAGGTCGGCCTGCTGAGCGCCGTACCGTATCTGGCCGGGTGCTTCTTCATGATCGGCTGCGGGCGCTCGTCCGACCGCAACCGCGAACGCCGCTGGCACCTGTGCGTGCCGTTGCTGATGTCGGCCATCGGTATTGCGGTGGCCGGGCTCTCGCCCACCAACCCGACCCTGGTGCTGGGTGGCCTGATCCTCGCCGGCATGGGCGCCAGCGCTGCGCTGCCGATGTTCTGGCAATTGCCGCCGGCGTTCCTGTCCAACAGCACCCAGGCGGCCGGCATCGCGCTGATCAGCTCGTTCGGCAGCATCGCTTCGTTCCTCGCGCCCTACCTGATCGGCTGGATGCGCGACACCACCCAAAGCGCGAGCCTGGCCCTGTACGTGCTGGCGCTGCTTATCGCCCTCGGCGGCCTGCTGGTGCTGCGCACCCATGCGGCCATCGTCAATCCCCAGTAGAGATTTTGTCATGCTTGATCAAGCCCTTATTCAGCAAGCCGCCGCCCGCCTCGACCAGGCCGAGCGTTCCCGTGAACAGGTGCGCCAGTTTTCCATGGAGCATCCGAACATCACGATTGAAGACGCCTACGCCATCCAGCGCGCCTGGGTGGCCCGGAAAATCAAGGACGGGCGCAAGCTGGTCGGGCACAAGATCGGCCTGACGTCGCGGGCGATGCAGGTGTCGTCGAACATCACCGAGCCGGATTACGGCGCCCTGCTCGATGACATGTTCTTCGACGAAGGCACCGACATCCCCTTCGAGCGCTTCATCGTGCCAAGGGTCGAAGTGGAACTGGCGTTCATCCTCGGCAAGCCGCTCAAGGGCCCGAACTGCACGATTTTCGATGTGCTCGATGCCACGGAATGGGTGATCCCGGCGCTGGAAATCATCGACGCCCGCATCCAGCAGATCGACCCGCACACCAACGCCACCCGCAAGGTGTTCGACACCATTTCCGACAACGCCGCCAATGCCGGCGTGGTGATGGGCGGCCGCGCCGTGCGCCCCACCGAGATCGACCTGCGCAAGGTGCCGGCGGTGTTGTACCGCAACGGGGTGATCGAAGAGTCCGGGGTGTCGGCTGCGGTACTTAACCATCCGGCCAAGGGCGTGGCCTGGCTGGCGAACAAACTGGCGCCGTACGACGTCACCCTGCAACCCGGCCAGATCATCCTCGGCGGCTCCTTCACCCGCCCGGTGGCGGCGAATCCGGGTGACACCTTCCATGTCGACTACGACATGCTGGGTTCCATCTCCTGCCGCTTTGTCTGAATACTGGAGGACTGTTTCATGAACATGCCCATCAACCGCTTCAAGCAACGCCTGCAACGTGGCGAGACCCAGATCGGCCTGTGGCTCGGTTTGGCGGACGCTTATTGCGCCGAACTGGCCGCGAATGCCGGGTTCGACTGGCTGCTGATCGACGGCGAGCACGCGCCCAATGACCTGCGCGGCATGCTCGGCCAACTGCAGGCCGTCGCGCCTTATGACAGCCAACCGGTGATTCGCCCGGTGATCGGCGATACGGCGTTGATCAAGCAGGTGCTGGATATCGGCGTGCAGACGCTGTTGGTGCCGATGGTGGAGACGGCTGACCAGGCACGGCAGCTGGTGCGGGCGATGCGTTATCCACCGGGTGGTGTACGGGGCGTGGGCAGCGCGCTGGCGCGGGCGTCGCGCTGGAACAGTATTCCCGGTTACCTGGATGAGGCCGATGCGCAGATGTGCCTGCTGGTGCAGATCGAGAACCGTGAAGGCCTGGACAACCTCGATGCGATTGCGGCGGTTGACGGAGTGGACGGGGTGTTTATCGGCCCGGCGGACCTGAGCGCGGCCATGGGGCACCGGGGGAATCCCGGGCACCCCGAGGTGCAGGCGGCGATTGAGGACGCGATTGGGCGGATTCAAAAAGCCGGCAAGGCGGCGGGCATCTTGAGTGCGGATGAGAAACTGGCGCGGCGGTATATCGAGCTTGGGGCGGCGTTTGTGGCGGTAGGGGTGGATACGACGGTGTTGATGCGCGGGTTGCAGGGGTTGGCGGCGAAATTCAAAGACACCGCAACACCGGCCATTACCGGCGGCGTGTACTGACGCTCTGAAACCACAAAAATCCAAAATGTGGGAGCGGGCTTGCTCGCGAATGCGGTGTGTCAGCCGACAAATCTGGCACAGATACACCGCATTCGCGAGCAAGCCCGCTCCCACATTTGGATCGGCGGTGTGTCAGCGCTTGATAGTCTTCAACTCATCCAGCAACCCCAGCAACACCTGCAACTTCTCCTCCCCGAACTGCTCCTGCAACCGCTGGTAATTCTCCTCCATGCACTGGCTCATCGACTCGAAACTGGCCTTGCCCTTCTCCGCCAGCGTCACCAGCACCCGCCGCTGATCCTGCTCGGCCTTGCGCCGGTGCACCATCCCCGCCGCCTCCATGCGCACCAGCACGCCGGTCATGCTCGGCTTGAGAATGCACGCCAGTTCCGCCAGTTGGTAAATCTCCAGCTCATCATGCTGGCTGAGAATTCGAATAACCCGCCATTGCTGCTCGGTCAGCCCATGCTCATTCAGCGAGGGCCGGAAAAAACTCATGGCCGCTTCACGGGCCTGAAGCAAGGTCAGGGTCAGGGATTGTCTGGGTTTCAACATAGGCTCAGGGTCACGATAGATTTAGTTAATGTTTTAACGAAACTCTAACACTCTCCTCCCCACCTCACGCTATAACTTGTGAAGCCGGCGAAGGCTCTGGCGCGCAGGATCAAAACCGGCGGCACACAGAATCAAGACATCCAGCGCGCCAACGGCCTTAATACACTCATTAGCTCTTCACTGTCAGGCAGCGCAATGATCAATATCGAAACGCCGACCTATTACACGGCGACCAAGAAATACAACCTCAGCTTCCCCACCCTGGAGCAGGACGTGGAAGCCGACGTGGTGATCATCGGTGGCGGCTTTTCCGGGATCAACACCGCCCTGGAGCTCGCCGAAAAAGGCATCACCAACATCGTCGTGCTGGAAGCGCGTTACCTGGGTTTCGGCGGAACCGGGCGTAACGGTGGGCAGATCATGGCCGGCATCGGCCACGACCTGGAAAAGATCAAGAAGGACGTGGGTGAAGACGGCCTGCGCCAGATCTTCGAGATCAGCGACCTGGGCGCCGACATCATCAAGAACCGCATCGCCAAGTACGACATCGATGCCGACTTCTGCCACGGCTATGGCTACATGGGCTTCAACGCCCGCCAGGAAAAGACCCTGCGCGCCTGGGAGAAAGACTTCAAATCCATCAACACCCAACACGAGATCCGCTTTCTTGGCGGCTCCGACGTCAGGCAGATCATCGGCTCCGACGCCTACAGCAGCGCCCTGCTGCACATGGGCGGCGGGCATGTGCACTCGTTGAACCTGCTGCTGGGCGAAGCCAAGGCCCTGGCCGGCCACGGCGTGCGGATTTTCGAGAACAGCCCGGCGCTGGAAGTCAGTTATGGCGAGCGCATCACCGTGCGCACCGGCCGCGGTTCGGTCAAGGCCAGCAAGCTGCTGTGGGCCTGCGACAGTTTCCTCAACAAGCTGGAGCCGGAACTGCACCGCTCGACCATCAACACCTACGCGTTCCAGATGATGACCGAGCCGTTGCCAGAAGAGCTGATCAACCGTATCAGCCCGATTCGCGGGGCCTACAGCGACATTCGCCCGGTGATCGACTACTACCGCGTCACCAACGAAAACCGCCTGCTGTTCGGCGCCGCCACGCCTTTGGTGGAGCACATTCCCGGCGATTTGAAAGCCTGGAACCGCAACCTGATGCTGAAGATTTTCCCGTACCTCAAGGACGTGAAGATCGAC
>NZ_JACAOM010000118.1:29848-30022 GCF_013386245.1 Pseudomonas sp. 21615526
GCTGGCCGAAGGCATGAGCGAAGGCTCGGCGCGGTATGACCTGGTCAGCTCGATCCATCGCCCGACCATCATCGGCAAGGACGCGATCCGCCCGCTGCTGCTTACCGCCGGCAAATCCTGGCACCAGCTCTCCGGTTACTGGAACGGCCGCCGCTGACCAACACCTGTAGGAGC